>LFTF01000069.1:0-7519 GCA_001512945.1 Clostridiales bacterium DTU023
TTCGCTTCGGCGGGGATGCTGGCATTGATGACGGACAGCAGAACCAGGAGTATCAGTGGAAATCCCAATCCGAAAAAAAGGTTTGTGGGGTCGCGTAAAATCTCTTTTGTGTTGCGTTTAGCAAACAAAGCAATTCTCATACTGCACCTCCTGAAAGCATAACAAAAGCATCCTCCAGCGTACTTGTTCCGGTCTGTTTGGTCAATTCCATTACCGTCCCAATCGCAGTCAGTTTGCCGTTTACCATGATACCCACACGGTCGGATAATGCTACCACTTCTTCAAGATAATGTGTTGTAAGGATAATTGTTACCTTTCCTTTCAGTGACTTAATGGATGCCCAAAGTTCCCGACGAGCAAGCACGTCAAGCCCCAAAGTGGGCTCGTCAAGAAACAGTATTTGCGGATTTGAAATCAAAGCCATTGCAATGGAAAGCCGCCTCTGCATGCCGCCCGATAACTGCTTTGTTTTTTTGTTCCGTACATCGTCAAGTCCGAACTGCGTCACCATTTTATCTGCGCTTTTCTTTACAGTTTGGCTATCCTGACCATAAATGCCAGCTATAAGCTCCAAGTTTTCGATAACTGATAAATTGGCAGCTACGGCTGTTTCCTGCGGTGAGATATTGATTTTCGCTTTGACAGCCTGCGGGTGTTTCTTCACGCTATCACCGAGCAGAACAGCATCGCCGCCCGTTGGCTGAATCAAACAGGACAGCATCTTGATTGTGGTGGTTTTCCCCGCACCGTTGACACCCAAAAGAGAAAACAATTCACCTTGCTCGATCGTCAGATTCAAATCATCTACCGCCGTAAATTCGCCGTATTTTTTAGACAGATTTGTAATTGTGATAGCATTCATTCTTCATCCTCCATTTGTGGCGTAGTGCCATCAAAGATGGTTGTGATAATTTTAGTAAAAGCATTTTTAGGCGGTATCGCTATGCCTTGTTTTTCGTCACCCAAGATAATCAATGTATCGCCGGGATTTATGTCAAATATATCGCGGGCTTCTTTGGGGATAACAATCTGTCCCTTTTCACCTACTTTGACCGTCCAAGCGTATTTGCCTTTATGTTTATTCATTATGAGCCCTCCGTTCATAAAGTATGTAATGTATGATTTGTATTACCAGTATACTTTGTGTGACTGATTTTGTCAAGCACATCTACATATCTCTTTAGAAAACCTTTAATCATTGGGATTCTCAACCAAGATTACCAAGGTATTCGGCTCACCGATCGGCGGGCTGTTGTTTTTTGCAGTAATACTATCTTTTAACGATTACAGGGCAAATCGTTAAAAGATGCACACCCCCAGAGGTCAAATCGTTAAAATGAGCACTTAATAGCCACAGGTTCGTGTCAAGCGTCCTCCGAAAATGGCTATTCAAAACTACCAACTATTGATACATGGCAGAAATCACAAAGCCCGTAAGCGGCTTAATTCAAGCACTTTCGGGCAAACAAAAAACCACCTGCCGACAAAATTTCTTTTATCAATAGATGGTATTTGATTTGGTGCGGACAACAGGACTCGAACCTGCACGGTTTCCCACTGGAACCTAAATCCAGCGTGTCTGCCAATTCCACCATGTCCGCGTATTGCTTAGTCGGCACCAACCCCTAAGCGTCCAACCCGTTACTACATCTACACATAATGCTGTGTTAATCAGTGCCCAGTCGCAGCACGCTCATGAAGGCTTCCTGCGGCACTTCAACGCTGCCGACCTGGCGCATGCGCTTCTTGCCTTCCTTCTGCTTCTCAAGCAGCTTCTTCTTCCTTGAGATATCACCGCCGTAACACTTGGCGGTAACATCCTTGCGGTACGCGCGCACCGTTTCACGTGCGATGATGCGTCCGCCGACACAGGCCTGGATCGGGATCTCGAACTGTTGACGCGGAATATTCTCCTGAAGTTTTTCGGCCATCGCGCGACCACGTCTGTACGCATCGTCACGGTGAAGGATAAATGTCAGCGCGTCGACCTGTTCGTTGTTAATCATCATATCAAGTTTTACAAGATCTGACACCTGCCAAACCTTGAATTCGTAGTCAAGCGAGGCGTACCCGCGTGAGTTTGATTTCAAAGCGTCAAAGAAATCATAAATGATCTCATTCAACGGCATATCGAAGTGGAGGTTGACCCGGTTGTCATCGATGTACTCTGTATTGACATAGACACCACGATAATTGTGACACAGCTCCATCACATTGCCGATGAACTCTTTAGGCGTCATGATAGACGCCGCGACGACAGGTTCCTCTATGCTTGCGATCTTTTCGGGAGCCGGCATATTAGTCGGATTGTCGAGCGTCACCTGGGTGCCGTCTACGAGGTTCAATTTGTATGCCACAGAGGGGGCGGTCGAGATCAGATTTAAGTCGAACTCCCGCTCAAGACGCTCCTGAATGATCTCATAGTGAAGCAGCCCAAGAAAGCCGCAACGGAAACCAAAGCCGAGCGCGCTAGACGTCTCCGGTTCAAATGACAACGCCGCGTCGTTAAGCTGCAAGCGTTCCAGCGCATCCCTAAGATCATGATAGTCCGCGCCATCCACCGGATACATCCCGCAAAAGACCATCTGTCTGACAGGTTTATAACCAGCAAGCGGTTGAGCTGCGGGAAATTCCGCCAACGTGATGGTATCGCCGGGCGCTGTATCTCGAACGTTCTTGATACTTGCGGCCACATATCCGACATCACCTGCGAAAAGCGTCTCCCGTGGCTCCAAAGCCATGGGGGAGAATGTACCGATCGAGGTAACCGTAAACTCTTTGCCCGAGTGCATCATCAGGATCTCGTCGCCCAGCGACAGCTTGCCTTCGCGGACATTGACGTGCGTGATGACTCCAAGATAGGCATCATAGATCGAGTCAAAAACCAAAGCCCTAAGCGGTTTTGTGTCATCGCCCTCAGGTGGCGGCAATAGTTTGGCGACCAATTCCAGTACTTCTTCGATGTTGACATCATTCTTCGCTGAGATCAAAGGCGCGTTTGAAGCGTCCAATCCGATCACTTCCTCGATCTCGTGCCGAACCTCTTCAGGTCTGGCAGACGTGAGGTCAATCTTGTTGATGACAGGCAATACCTCAAGCCCCGCGTCTATCGCGAGATAGGCGTTCGCAAGTGTCTGCGCCTCTACACCCTGCGACGCATCGACAATCAGAATAGCTCCATCACAAGCCGACAGGGATCTTGATACCTCGTAATTGAAGTCGACATGGCCGGGAGTGTCGATCAGGTTGTAAATATAGTGTTCTCCATTTTGAGCCGTATAATCCATACGGACGGCGCGCGCCTTGATCGTAATACCGCGCTCGCGCTCAATATCCATATTGTCCAGCACTTGATCCTTCTTGTCGCGCGCTAATAGAGCGCCCGTCCGCTCAATCAAGCGGTCCGCCAGCGTGGACTTGCCGTGGTCGATGTGCGCGATAACGCAAAAATTTCTTATGTGATCTGCAGGGACTCGTTTCATTGGTCGTCTGTTATTCCATTTCCAGTTATTGGCATCTGCCTTTATTTTGGTTTTCCAATTTTGTTAAACGGATAGAAGCGCACAAGCAATTTGCCTTCTATCTCACTTCGCGCCACAGGACCGATATCGCGACTGTCACGGCTATTCGGGCGGTTATCGCCCAACAGATAATACTCATCGTCACCTAAACGGACATCAGAGTGCTTGATCGAGTGGTCAGCGGTCAATACATCATCTGCAAGATACGGTTCTTCCAGCCGTTCGCCGTCGATATACACATAGCCTTCCAGGATTGTGACGCGCTCCCCGGGAAGCCCTATTACCCGCTTTATAATAATTACAATTTCATCGCCAACCTCATGGGTTTTATCTGAGTCAGCTGTGACAATATCGCCACGCTTTAATCCGGTCGTAAAAAGTCTCGAAATTTTCTCGACGAAAACTTCGTCTTTGTTTTGCAAAGTAGGCACCATGGAAGATCCCACAACCGTGTTGCGCTGCACGACAAACTGTGTGAGCAAGAGCACCAGGACCAAACAGATGGCAAGTGTCGCGAGGAAACTGAAAATGCGTCTCCCAAGCGATTTACTGGGCTCTTTCCCATCGTTAACCTCCGGTTTGCCGGTTTTTTCAGCGAAATATGTTTCAAGACTCATGTCATCCGTCTCGCGAGATTGTCCCGCGCGAGAAGAGACAACAGGATTGCCTTGATTGTTCCGGACGTCCGGAGGGATATTCGTCATGTCAGGGTCAGGTGATTGGTTCATCCTTCAAATCCCTCTGTTCTCATTTTTCATTCAATTCTATCGCAGTGTCGCCGGTCAGTGTGGTTGATCTCCGCCTAGTTCCAGCGAAGATTCATCAGGCTTCGCAACAATGGCAAGTCCGAGCTCTCCCAACTGTTTTTCCGCGACAAAATACGGAGCCCCCGTCATCAAGGAAGAAGAATTCTGCACCTTCGGGAAAGCGATAACCTCCCGAATGGTCTCTTGCCCTGTAAGAAGCATAACGATTCGATCAAGACCGTATGCAAGTCCTCCGTGAGGCGGCACCCCATACCTGAAAGCAGAGAGTAGGAAGCCAAATTGCATCTCGGCCTGTTCATCGGTGAAGCCGAGGAGCTTGAACATCTGCCTTTGAAGTTCCTGGCTGTGAATCCGAATACTCCCGCCCCCAAGTTCCGTACCATTGAGAACGATGTCATAGGCGCGTGCCCGGGCATCCCCGGGATTCGTATCGAGAAGCGCGATATCCTCTTCCATCGGAGCCGTGAACGGGTGATGTTTCGCGACATAGCGATCCGCCTCTTGTGACCACTCAAGCAACGGGAACTCTGTCACCCAGCAAAACTCAAAGCAGTCTTCGGGAATCAGGTCTCTGCGCTTCGCCACTTCAAGGCGCAAGTCGCCTAAGGCTTCGAGCACAGTCATCTTGTCAGCATCGGCCACAATGAGTAGCTGTGCGAATTCGTCCTCGCCCGCGCGTGCAAGCGCTTCACGGACGAACTCAACGTCACAGAACTTCGCGACAGAACCGCGGCTGTTTTTATCATCGCCGATCGACAGCCAGGCAAGTCCTTTTGCTTTTGTATTGCGTCTGACGAAAAGGGCGAGGTCGTCGAGCTCGCGGCGCGACATACTAACCCCTCCGGGCACTGCGATTGCCGCAACAAGCCCGCCTTCGGAAACAGCGTCCGAAAAGACTCGAAAATCCGTCAATTTCGCAAGGTCTGAAATATCAAACAGTTCCATTCCAAACCGGTAATCAGGCTTATCAGAACCAAACCGGGACATCGCGTCTCGCCACGTGATGCGACGAATCGGTAGCTCCAACTCGACTCCCATGAACTCGCGCATCAACGTTGAGAGATATCGTTCATTGGCGTCGATCACATCATCTTCACTGACAAATGACATCTCGATATCAATTTGTGTGAACTCCGGTTGACGGTCTGCGCGAAGATCCTCATCGCGGAAGCAGCGCGCAATCTGCATGTATTTATTGTAACCCGCCAGCATCAGAAGCTGTTTGTAAAGCTGAGGCGACTGCGGTAAGGCAAAGAAACGTCCGGGGAATACACGTGACGGCACAAGATAGTCGCGTGCGCCCTCTGGCGTGCTTTTGATCAGCGTTGGTGTTTCAACATCGATAAATCCTTCGCGGTCGAAGAAATCACGCGTGATTTTCGTAATCCGATGGCGCGCCAACATCTTCCTTTGCATGGTTTGCCGCCTGAGGTCAAGAAAACGATACTTGAGCCTTAACGTTTCGTTGACGTCAGCGTCATCTTCAATATAAAAAGGAGGCGTCTCCGCTTGAGAGAGAATCCTAAGATCCGTGGTGTGAAGCTCAACTGTCCCCGTTTTCATATCCGGATTAATCGCGCTGCGCATGCGCAATGTGCCCTGCACAGCAAGGACATATTCACTGCGGACGGACGAGGCCTTGTCACGAATATCCTCGGGAGAATCCTCATCAACGACAATTTGCACTTCGCCTGCGATATCTCGGAGCGTAATAAACACAAGACCACCCAGGTCCCGCTGTTTATGACACCAACCCATCAGAGTCAATTCGCGGCCGACCATCGCCTCCGTGACTTCGCCACAAAGACAACTTCGTCTCCACGTGCCCATCGCTTCATTCATGTAACATTCCTCCCAAAATCTCCGGTGCGGAGATCTGNNAGCAACGTCCCAATCGTCGTCAAGGTGACGGTAGATTCACTACCGTCTGATAACCGTCGGAGTTTGGCTTTTGCCTGTGATACCTCTGTATCGCCCAGAACAAGGACATAATAAGCTTGCATGCGGTCCGCCGCTTTTAATTGCGCGCGCAGACTTCGGCCCATGATATCCGTTTCAACACAAAGGCCTTCGCGAATTAGTATCTGCGCCAATGACAGCGCATGCGAGATCGTCGACGGGAAGGACGCGATGAACAGGTCTGGATATGTCTCCGCTTCTAGATCAATACCTTGCGCCTCAAGTTCGAGCATAAGCCGTTCGACACCCATCGCGAACCCGACAGCGGGCACATCCGCGCCCCCTATCTCCCTAATAAGCCCGTCATATCGCCCACCCCCACAGATCGAACCCTGCGTTCCCACGTTAAGCGACACAAATTCAAATACAGTCCGTGTGTAATAATCGAGCCCGCGAACCATCCGCGGATTGACAGTATACGAGATTTCAAGCTGGTCTAGATATTCTTTGACTTTGTCGAAATGGACGCGGCATACGTCGCACAAATAATCACACTGAACGGGCGCGTCACCGGCGAGCCTGTGGCAGTGAGTTTCCTTGCAATCGAGCATCCGCAACGGGTTGCGCTCATAACGCACCTGGCAATCTTCACACATGCCGGGTAGTTCCGGTTCGTAATATTCGCGTAGAGCTTTCCTATAACCCTCGCGGCAAAGAGGACATCCGATGCTGTTGATCTCGAGACTGATATCCGAAAGCCCGAGCTCTGCAAAATAGGTATCCAAAAGACCAATCAGTTCCGCATCGGCTTCCGGGTTTTCGCTTTCAAACACTTCACAGCCAAACTGCCAGAATTCACGATAGCGCCCTTTTTGCATCTTTTCGTAGCGGAACATGTTCATGTTGTACCAGAGTTTAACCGGAGCAGGACGCGATGCCATTCCCTGTTCGACAAACGCGCGCGCTACACCTGCAGTCCCCTCAGGACGAAGTGTTAAACTCCGTTCGCTCCTATCAGAGAAGGTATACATCTCCTTGCGGACAATATCACTGGCTTCGCCGACTCCGCGAACAAAAAGATCGGTGTGCTCAAAGGTGGGCACCCTGATCTCACCGTATCCGTAACGACTGCAAATATCTGCAAACGCGCGCTCAATTGTGCGGCGACTCGCCGCTTCCTCGGGCAGTATATCTCTTGTCCCGCGGGGAGCTCTCAAGTCCATGCCTACCTCCTCAATTTTTACTGTTCACTAAAATAGGTCATATCAAGTTATTCTAGCACAGGCGGCATGGCTTACCGATGTAGCAGCGGGCTCAGCTTCTTGTAAATCA
>LFTF01000069.1:7594-8671 GCA_001512945.1 Clostridiales bacterium DTU023
GGTATGGTGACAAAGTAATTGATCAGCGCGCCCGATACAGTGAGCGCGACCGTGCCGGCGCCCATCGAGATAATGGCGCCGCCGCGCGTCTTCCTATATTTGTAAATCAACCCCGCCGTCCCGACAAACATGCTGCCCATGATGAAATTGGCTAGCTCGCCTACCATAAGCGTATGCGTCGCGGGAAGATGCCCAATGTTTTTGATCAATTCGACCGTGATTCCGGCTAGCGGACCCAGAGCAAATGCGGCAAGCAGCGCGGGAATCTCTGAGAAATCAAATTTCAAAAATGCAGGAAAAAGAGGCAGCGATATCTCAAGGTACATCAGGGCAAGGGCCGCGGCTGACAGGATTCCTGTCTTCGCGATCCACATGGTGTTTGTCTTGCGCCTCTTTACTACGGTTAGGGCGGGAGTCTTTTCAATGAGTTCTTCACTTTTTTGGTTCATACTTTTTTCGGGCACAGTCCGTCTGCTCGAGCGGATCGCGCCACTGTCTCCTTATTCTGTGTTCTTAATCCGGGAATATAAAAAGCCCCGGTAAAACCAGGGCAAAGGACAACAAGCTCGGTTCCTCCCATTCAGACTTTAACTGCCGGCCATGGGATTCTCACCCAGTCATGCGATTAGCTCGCGGGCTCGTCCTCTCGATTAGGAGGCATCACCGCCGGTCGGGAATTACACCCCGCCCCGGAAACAACCCTATCGTATCAAATTTGGCGCGCGAAAGAAAGCGCGAAGGTCAGCAAAGCAACGCTTCACCAATGGAATCGATGAGATCCTCCGGCGTCACAACTGTGTCGGAGAGGTATTTTTCCGACGCGATGTCTGCGACCATCCCGTGCAAGTAAACGGCTCGCTTGACGGCCTCTTCGATTGAATCCATCTGCGCGGCCAGTCCGGCAATCATGCCGGTAAGCACATCCCCTGAGCCGCCTTTCGCAAGCCCCACATTGCCCGTCGTATTGATATAGGCATCGCCATCGGGCATCGCCACAACAGTCGCCATCCCCTTCAACACAATTATCGAGCCGGTGCGTTCTGCCAGAACTCTTGCCGCCTCGAGGCGGTCCTGTTG
>LFTF01000069.1:8886-12382 GCA_001512945.1 Clostridiales bacterium DTU023
GGAAGATCTCGCTTTGTCTCCAAGCCTTCTTCGGGCACAGCCGAGATAAGCGCGGATGGTATAGCAGAAGCGATAATCGGAAGTGATCCTTGCGGCGCGCGCAGCATTGTATAGCCGACGCCCATTTTTTCACTTGCCCTGGCCGCGAGAATAAGTGCCCCGGTCATGCCTTCCGCACCTCCAATCAGGAGAACGCGACCAAACTGTCCCTTGTGACCGTCTGGTTGCCGGTCGCTCATGATCGTCGGAACGGATTCCGCGTCAAGCGTGCAGGCAAATCGTTCACGACCTAGCGCGTGCTCTACAAACTCATCCGTCATGCTGATGGGATACTCGAGCACTTCGCCCGCGTACAAAAGCCCCGGGTGTGTCACGAGACCAACTTTTTTGCGACCGAATGTGCATGTGAAATCTGCCGCGACTGCCTCAGGAATTGCATGCCCCGTGTCAGCGTCAACACCGCTCGGGATGTCGGACGCGACTATGCAGGTGCCTTTTTCTTTCAAGGATGCGAGAACGGCAAATGCCTGTTTCGCCTTGTCAGACATCAACCTGGTTTCATCAAATCCTGTACCGAATAGAGCATCGACGGTAACTAACGGGTATCTTCCTTCCAGCTCTTCAGGGGTGTCAATTATTTCACCACCGAGACGTCTGAATGCGTGCTGGTTCAGCAGGGCATCCCCTGTCGGTTCCTTGTCCGATTTTGCGTCATACACAACGACCTCGTAACCGATTGCCATCAGTTGTCGCGCTGAGGCCCATCCATCTCCGCCATTGTTGCCAACACCGGCAACGATGAGGACATCGAGGTCGCTCTCATCTTTGTCATCGAATGATTCAAGCAGCGCGCCTATCAAACCAGTGAGACCGGAAGCCGCCTGCTCCATCAGGACGATCGACGGAAGTCCCGTAATATCGGAGAATTCTCGATCAAGCTTTTGTTGTTGTTGTCTTGTTAAAAGTCGGGTCATGTCGTTACCTCTTCCTTTTATTGCTGGCATAAAGACCGCCTCCCGCAGATTTACTGTTCAAAAAAACCCACGCGTTCCTCAATGGATTCGCGTGGGTTCGACTGGTTGCAACGATTGATTATCCGATGTGCTTGTCCAGCACCTTCGCGATATCATCATATGGCCTTGCGCCGACCAACTGGTCAACCACTTTGCCGTCCTTGAAAACAAACAGCGTCGGAATACTAAAAACGCGATATTTCTGCGCAAGTGTCCGCTCTTCGTCAACATTAATCTTGCCGACCACAGCTTTACCTTCGTAGTTCTTCGCTAAGTCTTCCACTACGGGACCTACCATCCGGCAAGGCCCGCACCATTCGGCCCAAAAATCAATCAAAACCGGAAGGTCACTGTCCAAAACCTTTTCTTGGAAATTATCCTGTGTCAAATTAAGTACCATTGTTCTTTTCTCCTGTCATTTGAATATAACCCCAGACGCCCTATGCACAGGCGCACGTCAATTCATATTTATTATTTTCATTCATGATAAGGCAGGTCAAGCACGCGCCGTAGTGTCACGTGTTACCACAGGAGGAATCATGGTGCGAAAGATCCGGTGAGACACCGATATCGCTACCAAGAGTCAGAACAAGTTCTTTAAATGAACTCTTGCAGGATGGAGTTCTCCGGCACAAATGAGGGATCGACCGCAGGGAGCTGCTCGCACACCCATGAGAGGCGGACGGCTTCTTTGACTGCTCGCGAGAGGTCGGAATGCCCGGTTAAGTTGTTCGTATAAGAAGAGTCTGGCAACTCACCTTGAAAGAATTGTTCCAGCGAACGCTCGATCTCAAAGCGCGCCATTGGGCCTATAACCATAAACTCGTAGGATAGGATCGAATTCACATAGAAGTCAGCCGCTTCAAGATACCGTGGAATGAAATCACTCTCAGCCTGGTCAATCATCGGCCAGTAATCGATCGTGTCGATCGCTGTCGCGCCACGGTGACGGACGTCCCGGCTGATACGGCGCAGGATACGGATATCACTTCCGGAAAGCATGCGCCGGTCCGATAGCACTCGCGCGTGCGGCAAGATAAAATAACTGACACGCCGCTCCTTGGGCAATCCACCCATGACTATATCTGACAAACCGTGCAAACCCTCAACAAGCAAAACATCTTCATCGGTAAGGCGCAGTTTTTTGTCTGGCAAATACAGTCTTTCTCGTGTGCGAAAATCAAATGTTGGAATGGCGACCTCTTCGTTCCTGAACAGTCGCTCGAGATCGTCTCCCAGAAGTTCGAGGTCGATCGTATCGATACTCTCGAAGTCGGGCCGGCCTTCTTCGTCGTAGCGGAGTTGTTGCGGACGGTAATAATCGTCAAGTTCGAGATGGTAGGTACGCAGTCCCGCTGCGGTAAGACGTTGCGACATCAACAGGGAGGACGTCGTTTTACCCGAGGATGTCGGCCCCGAGACGAAAATGGCGCGGATGCTTGGGTGTTGCAGGATATGGTCGGCAATGGCAGCGACCTGGTCTACGAAATGCGCCTCAGACTGTCTCACAAATTCACGAAACTTTGCGGCTCCTAAATTGCGTTCAAGGTCATCAATGGTCAACACTATGAGATCTGAAAAATTTGCCATGATACTACCAGCCTCCCGAAGCCCCGCCGCCGCCCGAGGATCCTCCGCCAAAACCACCACCGCCGGAAGAGGACGATCCTCCGCCGAAACCGCCGCCCCCTGTCCAACCACCCGGCCTTCCAAAAAACGGAATGAATGGGAAGAAACGACCAAAATAGGTCAGCAGAATAAATATCACAATGATGATCATGACTATGGTATCCAATGTACTGTTTTGGTCGGACCCTGCGTCTATCGGCACATAACCATTGGCATCGATTTCAAGATTATATTCTTGCGCGACAAGGGTCACGATGGCATTGAAACCGTCCAGAACACCCTGATCATAGTCACCGTCGCGGAACTCTGGCGCTATGACATTGCGGATGATCCGGTCGGCGACACTGTCCGGGATCGCTCCCTCAAGCCCATATCCCACCTCAATGCGAAGTTTGCGATCCTCTTTCGCGATCAGCAGTAAGACACCGTTGTTTTTACTTTGGCTCCCGATGCCCCATGTACGGAATATATCGAGTGCTGAATCTTCCAGACTGTCATCACCCAAAGTCGGAAGCATGCATACGACGATCTGTGCCCCTGTTCCGGAAATTTGCCCGTTAACTTGACGGATAGTCTGACGTGTTGACTCTGAAAGCGCACCTGTTGTGTCGAACGCGAAATCATCTCCCGGATTCGGGGGCACCTGAAAGCCCATTAAAAGCGGCAACACAAGCAACAGCAGCGCGATGGCGACAGGCCACCACGAAACCTTCCTTGCCGCGTGCAATTTGGCTTTCATGATCAGTTGACTGTGCTAAGAGTTAAAAACTAACAGTTGGCGCTATGTCAGATCCAGGTTGTGCTTCAAACATATCGCGCACGCTGAAACCGAACATCTTGGCGAAAAAATTGCC
>LFTF01000069.1:12500-14205 GCA_001512945.1 Clostridiales bacterium DTU023
TGCTCAAACTCTTCGGGAGTCTTCGCTTCGTTGTACCTTGAGCGCATCCCGGTAATATCCTTAAGCACCTTCTCTTCATAAGAGGCATACCCTTTCACCGTTTCTACCAGGTTGGGGATAAGGTCTGCGCGCCGCTGATATTGTGTCTGGACTTGCGCCCATGCTTGGTTGATCGTTTCATCCGCTTTGACAAGGCGGTTGTGATACGAGATAAATACGAGTGCCACGATGGCGACAATCGCGAGGATGATCACAAGGATCATCAGCCCCGGTTTTAAGCCTGCTTTTTTTGTCATGTTGTCCTCCTGTGAGTTTTCGAACTCAACTCATTTTATCTTAATGAAGATTAATTTTATCGCTGAACGTTACCCAAGATGTCTTGCGTTACAATCACTACCATTATATGTCTACTCGTTGTAGCAGAAAAGATATGAGAACAATCTCCCGATTGGTCTTCCTAACCACAGAGTCGCTCTTCCTTTAGGGGGCAGACTCTTCTGCAGTTTTCGAGGGAGTCTCTTGCGTCTGTGAAGTGACAGTTTGCGATGAAGTTGGCGGCTCAGTCAGGGACGTTATCTCTTCAGGGATTGAGGTACTCTCGGTAGTCGCAGTAATCTCAGTCTCAGTTTCTCCACTTGATGGTTCGCTCTGCTCGTTCTCGCTTGTAGAGCTGGGATCCGCTGTCGGAATCGGATCTTTCCCTGCCGTCGCCGTCGTCTCCACCACAATCTTCACAGTGGGAGCTGTCACGGGTTGTGTAGTGTTATCAGAAGTCATAGAAGTATCAGGCGTTGCCAAACCGGTTACGGGTTCAGTCGCGCCTTGAGTTTGGTCTGTTATCTCGGGAAGCGTGATGTAGGGATTGACATCGAGATTAGGGCGCCCATTCGGCTGATCGTTGCCGAGCATGTTGCCAATTTTCCCCCGGATCAAAATCGTGAGCAAAAAGATAAAGAGAATTGAGAACGCAACCAGTAAAATGTAGGTGATTCTGACTCTTTTTTGGAGTTTAGAAGAAGGAGGTTTTCCATTCCCGGAAGAAGACGATCTGTTCACGCCCTGTTCGGGACGCCCACGCATGGACGTTTCTACGCGGTATGCATCGCGATCACCGCCGAATCGTGGTGATCGTGTCCGTATCGCAACAGGGCGTTTCGCCCCATTCAAAGGTTTGCCCGGCGGGCTTTTACGATCTTTTGTTGTTTGTTGTCGACTCATGCTTTGGCGCTCCACAGCACATTTTTAAACTGAATTTCCATGTCTTTGATCTTATCATAACCTCTGAGAAATGCTATCACGAATCTGGGCTGACCACGTCATATGCCCTCATTCAATGACGCTCTTGTCTCAGTACAATATGGTTTGGCATGTAAAGGGGAACGCCCATATCACCGGCAATCGCGACAATCGATCGGTTTATATCGTGTTTCGTTTTTAACATATCCTCGTAGTCCGCGCCCGTGAAACACCTGATGTACATGTTGATGCCCTGCGGCGTAAGGTCCTTCCAAACAGCGAGTATGGGCGGGTTGACTCTGTCATGCGTTTCCAGATATTCAAGGACGCGTCTTCTGAACTCCTCGTAACCGTCCTTTTCAATCTCCCACGGGATCGTCACATTGAGTTCGATACGGTGTTTTTCCCGTTTGGTTTGATTGGTCACCACCGCTTCCGCCAAGAGTTTGTTGGGCGCGGAGATAAGCCC
>LFTF01000110.1 GCA_001512945.1 Clostridiales bacterium DTU023
GTGGTGAAATACCTAGCCGATGGATTGGACATGTACTCGTATTACGGCCCTAAAACGGTGATCGGTACATTCGGGATCGCGCTGCTGTCGAAATATCCGATTGAAGATACCAAGACGTATTTCATGGCGAGTAAGGGTGAGCAGACGGCGCTCATTGAATCTAAGATCACAGTGGGCGATAAAACGTTTAACGTTTTCGTCACTCATTTAGGGAATGGTGGACCGATCGTACAGCAAGAAAATGTCCTTGACGTGATCCGGGGACGTGACGATGTTATCTTGATGGGTGACTTTAACTTCCGCCCCCCCTCCGACCAGTACAAGCTAACAACCTCGATCCTCGACGACGCGTGGATATTGAAATGGCCTGAAGGCAACGATCTTCAAGGCGTTGATCCTGAGCGGCGCATTGATCATATGTTTGTCTTGCTGTCAGACGACACTGAAGTCGCCGATTCGTTTTATCGGGCAGGGCCCGAATCGGATCACCCCCTTATGCTGACCATTCTTGAATGGTGATGTTAGTCTTCACGCAATCGAAAGAGCGGCCGAAAGGCCGTTTTTTCATCCGTGATTTTTTCTCCACGATCGGTAGGCATCTTGCTC
>LFTF01000066.1 GCA_001512945.1 Clostridiales bacterium DTU023
GTCCCAGGTGAACTTCTCATTCTTGGTAAGAAAATGGTTGTCTCCTGTGGAGAGGGAGCCATAGAACTCCTTGAGATTCAACCCCAATCGGGGTCTTGCCTATCATGCGAGGAATGTTCACATAATTTCGTATCGGGCTCAGTATTTGACTCTTGTCCTGTTCCGAACGTAAAGCAGTAGATGAAGTGGAGAGTTGATTTGCAAATACCAATGTTGATACCCTTTATAGTTAGCATCGCGCTAAGTCTGGGTGCACAGCTCATGGTTCAGGCTAGTTTCCGACGATACAGCCGTATACCTGCCCGTTCGGGGTATTCCGGGTTTAAGACAGCTCAGCGTATTCTCAACGAAAACGGCATGAACGAAGTGCGAATAGAACATGTGCGCGGCCAATTGACCGATCATTACAGCCCTCGTGAAAATGTATTACGCCTTTCAGACGCAACTTATAGCTCTCAATCGGTGGCTGCGATCGGCGTCGCTGCACATGAAACCGGTCATGCCATGCAGCATCGAGATGGGTATTTGCCGAATAAAATCCGTTCGTCGCTTCTTGTTCCCGCGAATCTCGGGTCACAGGCAGGTCCACTGCTTGCAGGCATTGGTCTGGTGATGCAGTCGGCATTGGGTGACACGCTGGCAAAGGTAGGGATTATTCTCTTTGCTGGTTCGGTGCTCTTCTATTTAATTACGTTGCCGGTTGAATTTAATGCAAGTCGACGAGCGATTGTGTTGCTTGATCAGACAGGCATTCTTTCGGGCGACGAAATGAAGGGGGCAAAAAGTGTGCTTCGAGCGGCTGCCTTGACGTATGTCGCTTCGGCTTTGACAGCGGTTCTGTACCTGCTTCGGTATGTCGCGATGGCTCAATCCCGAAGGCGTCGTTAGGTAGCGCAATGGCACACGACAAAAAACGAAAAAAGACAGACCGTGCGCGCCTT
>LFTF01000027.1 GCA_001512945.1 Clostridiales bacterium DTU023
GTCCCAGGTGAACTTCTCATTCTTGGTAAGAAAATGGTTGTCTCCTGTGGAGAGGGAGCCATTGAACTTCTTGAGATTCAACCCCAATCGGGGTCTTGCCTGTTTTGCGAGGAATGTTCACATAATTTCGTATCGGGCTCAGTATTTGATTCTTGTCCTGTTCCGAACGTAAAGCAGTAGATGAAGTGGAGAGTTGATTTGCAAATACCAATGTTGATACCCTTTATAATTAGCATCGCGCTAAGTCTGGGCGCACAGCTTATGGTTCAGGCTAGTTTCCGACGTTACAGCCGTATACCTGCCCGTTCGGGGTATTCCGGGTTTAAGACAGCTCAGCGTATTCTCAACGAAAACGGCATGAACGAAGTGCGAATAGAGCATGTGCGCGGCCAATTGACTGACCATTACAGCCCTCGTGAAAATGTATTGCGCCTTTCAGACGCAACTTATAGCTCTCAATCGATAGCTGCGATCGGTGTCGCGGCACATGAAACCGGTCATGCCATGCAGCATCGAGATGGGTATTTGCCGAATAAAATCCGTTCGTCGCTTCTTCTTCCCGCTAATCTCGGGTCACAGGCAGGTCCACTGCTTGCAGGCATTGGTCTGGTGATGCAGTCGGCATTAGGTGACACGCTGGCAAAGGTAGGGATTATTCTCTTTGCTGGTTCGGTGCTTTTCTATCTAATTACGTTGCCGGTTGAATTTAACGCAAGTCGCCGAGCAATTGTGCTGCTTGATCAGACAGGCATTCTTTCGGGCGATGAAATGAAGGGGGCAAAAAGTGTGCTTCGAGCGGCTGCCCTGACGTAT
>LFTF01000047.1:0-12850 GCA_001512945.1 Clostridiales bacterium DTU023
ACGATGAATGGACGGCTCTCACTTTCTCCCATAAAATACGATCCCCTCCTGCGAAGCAGTCATCAGGCAGACTTGTCTTCAAGATCTGGCGCTTCGGCCGTTAAAGCAGTACCCGGTGTCCTGCGCACAAAAGTCACAGAACACCGGGTAAATCTGTACCAATTTCTAATCCGTCCCAATCTTACTTGAGGCCGGGGAAATCATCTCGCGTGTATTCACTGAAATTAGCAGGCGGTACAATTGAACCGTCTTTGACCTTGCCGTAAACTTCCGCAAGTTTTGTTAGTGTGTCTTCAGACAACTGATGTCGTTTGGTTGCCTTGATGTAACCTGTTGAGTCTGATTGCACTGTGAGTACTTCGTTTTTGCCTTTGAAACTCTCATCCAGAATGGCCTGAAGTTGTCTTTCAACGTTCAGGTGCATGACTTTAACGACCGATGTCAGAATGATATTCGTCCCATCTCCACGTTCCCCGTCATCGTACTGGTCAACGTCACATCCAATACAATATACGTCTTGTCTTTCCTTGGCTGCAGTGAAGACTCCGTTACCTGATGCGCCGGCGGCGACAAACAGGATATCGCATCCCTCGTCATACAAGGTGCTCGCAATCACTTTTCCGGTCGCTTCATCAGCGAAGTCACCAACATAGTTGCTGCCAACGTTCGTTCCGGTCACATCTGTTCCCGCGTAAGATGGAAGTGAAATAATCTCGGCGGTTGTTCCCAGATGTGTATTGGCATACAGAACCCCTGCCTCAAACGTGATGCATAATTCACCAATAAAATAAAAAAACGGAACCCGTTTTACGTTCACGGGTTCCGCCTCAGGTATTCGGGTTTCAGTGAATCTTATAAATCTTCGAATTGACTGCGGTAGAGAAACGCGTATTCGCCGTCCTTCTCCAACAGCTCCGTATGAGTTCCCCGCTCGGAAATTCCATGCTCAGAGAGAACAATGATCTCATCCGCGTTTCGAACAGTCGAAAGGCGGTGCGCAATCACAAGTGTTGTGCGGTCGCGCGAAAGTTCATCGAGTGCCGCTTGTATGGCGCGCTCACTGATGTTATCAAGCGAACTCGTCGCTTCGTCGAGAATAAGAATAGGCGGATTGCGCAAAAATGCGCGCGCAATCGAAATACGTTGGCGCTCACCGCCAGAAAAACGTACGCCGTGCTCGCCGACTGCTGTATCATAGCCTTCCGGAAGCGACTCTATAAATTCATCTATATTTGCCCGTTTTGCGGCCTCTCGCACTTGATCAATGGTCGCGTCCCAGTCACCGTAACAAATATTATCGCGTACGGAGCTATTGAAGAGGTAGACGTCCTGCTGGACAACTGCAATATTGTCGCGAAGCGAGTCGAGCGTGAAATCGCGCACGTCGATGCCATCAATAAGTACACGCCCTTGCGTCACATCGTAAAAACGCGGAATCAGAGAACATATCGTTGTTTTCCCGACTCCTGAAGGACCGACTAAGGCGATGGTTTTGCCCGCTTCAACCGTGAATGAGAGATTGTCGAGTACATTCTCGTCTTCATAAGAAAATGTCACACCGTCGAACGCAATCTCTCCCGCAAGCGCGCCGGCCTCCACTGCGTCCGGTCGATCAGCAACATCAGGTTCTGTATCAAGGATTTGAATCATGCGATTAAAGCCGGTCATGCCTTTCTGAAACTGCTCATTAAACATGATTAGCGTGCGAATCGGGTCGAGGAACATATTAATGTAAAGAACATAGGCAATGACATCTGCCGGACGGAGCGTGCCATGAACGACAAAGATGCCCCCCGCAATCAGAGTCGTAAGATACAGCATCCCCTGCATAAAGCGGTTAAGCGTGAAATAACGTCCCATCACAAAATACATGCGCTTTTTCGAGTAATAGAACGCTTCGTTGCCGTGATGGAATTTTTCCATCTCGATCTCTTCACTCGAGAATGACTGGACAGTCCGAATACCGGAAAGGCTGTCCTGGACAATGGCATTGACATCCGCGATTTTGCGACGGTTGTCCATGAACACGTTCCTCATCTTGACACGGTAACCGAATGTCACCACAATCATCACCATTGAGAAAAATACGAGGATCAGCGTCAAGGGGACGTGGATCGTCGCGAGGATAGCAAAAGATCCGATGAGTTTGATCAATGAAATGAACACATTCTCGGGACCGTGGTGAGCAAGCTCCGTGATGTCATTCAAGTCGGAAATCAGACGCGACACCATCTTGCCGGTGCTCGTATTGTCAAAGAACGAGAAAGAAAGCTTCTCCATATGGCCAAACAGATCCCTTCGCATATCCGTTTCAATCCTGGCACCAAGAATGTGACCCCAGGATGACACGAAATAGAGAGACAGCGATTCGACAAGATAAAGCACAAACATCAAGATCGCTGTTTTGGTCAGGATCGGGATGATCAGTGATTTGTCCGGCAGCGTAAATACATCGTTAATCAGATAGCGGATGATTGACGGGAAAGCGAGACCGACACCGCCTTGTACAGCCGCGAAGAAAAGATCTGCGCTGAAAAGTGGAATATACGGTTTATAGTAAACAACAAACCGCATTAATAGAGATTGTTTCTTTTTTGTTTTGGTCATATATTGAGAAGTCCGACAGCGGACTAGTCCCTTCTTACCATTATTAAATTATATTGCCACTAGACAATTTATCATATCTTACTTGATCTGGGCAGAACCGTAACACAATTCTGCCGATCGGACAAATGAATGAATCAACAAAAAGTGTAAACTAGTAGTGTACCGTTGACAGAATTATTTTACGGGAGCACGTCTGTCACGCGGAAGAAAATATGAGCGGACTGTCCCGGTTCTCCTGTACCTCGACACCCACTTAAAATGATAAGGAAACAAAAATCATGGATATCAAGAGCATTTTGCACGCGACCGATCACACACTCCTGAGGACTACATCGACCTGGCAAGAAATTGAAACGTTGCTAGACGAGGCAATGGCCTTTGAATGCGCTTCCTGCTGTATCCCGGCATCGTTTGTTCGCGACGCGGTTTCATACGTCAACGGGGATCTGCCTATTTGTACCGTGATCGGATTTCCCAACGGATACGACACGACGGGTTCAAAACTCTTCCAAACTGAGGATGCCCTCGAGCACGGCGCAACTGAGATCGACATGGTCATTAACCTCGGGTGGGTCAAGGATGAGCTCTGGAGTTTACTCACGGATGAGATCAAAGAGATCCGCGACCAGTGTGACGACGCAATCTTGAAGGTCATTATTGAGACTTCTGAGCTCACAGATCCCGAAAAGATTCGCATGTGTCAAATAGTGACCGCATGTGGGGCTGATTTCATCAAAACGTCGACTGGTTTCGCATCGGGCGGAGCGACGGTCGAAGATATCCGCCTGTTAAAGGAACATGTCGGAGAGCATGTCGGTATCAAAGCCTCCGGTGGCATACGGACACTGGAAGATGCGGAACTTTTTTTGAATCTAGGTGCGACAAGGCTTGGCGCATCGAGCATCGTCAAGCTAGCACGACCTCTTTTCGAACAAGATTAATTTCAAAGACAGAAAGCCTAACTCGTATCGGGCAGATCAATCAAAATAGCCAACCATATCCTCAATTCGGAAGTTGCCCGGGGGGAACGGGACGGTCTGTTTGTTTTTTCCGGCCTCAAGAAGCGTGAGCGCATGCACAAGTGAATCGAGCCCTGCCTCACCGGGAGCGATCGGCGACTTGCCGTCTCGGATCGCGTCGATCATGTCAGCGTAAAGAAATGTGTACGGGTTGCCGATCTGTCTGAGAACACCAATGCCTTCACGTCGGATATGGTTTCGAACAGCGTCGAACATGAGCTTGCGACCATACTGTTTACCGTCATCGCCCAACACCGAAACACTGGGTTTCCCACCCAAGAAAGACGCGCGAATCGTTCCTCGTTCACATCGCAAGAAAAAAGCCGCCTCATGTTGCTCGGGATTTGTATTTGTGGTGCCTTCGAGAAGAAGATAGCGGTTGCCCTCAAGAGATAACACACCCATGACAAGGTCAGCCGCTTCGATGTCATGACACTGACGCGCCAAAACCGCTGTCGCTTCGACAGGCTGAGCGTCCATCAGCCAAGCCATCAGGTCCAGTGCGTGAATGCTCTGGTTCATCAGGGCACCGCCTTCGGCCGACCATGTTCCAAACCAGTCTGCCTGATCATAATACGCCTGGTCATGACCCCACAAAACGGTCGTGGTGCCATAGAGAACATCGCCGAGTTGTCCGCTCTGGATCAACGATTTGATTGTCGATACTCCCGGGATATAACGATATTTGAGGCCGGTAGCAAGCGTTAACCTGCGCTCCCTGGCGGTCTCAACCAGCAATTTTGCTTGATCGGCATCGAGCGTCAGCGGTTTTTCAACGATTAGATGAGCGCCGGCTGCGAGCACTTTTTTGGCCAGATAGGCATGGGTTGACGGCGGCGTCGCGATGACCGCAATATCGAATGATCTCTGTGCGAGCATAACGTCTAGATTGTCCGAAGCCAACGGTACAGACATGCGGGATTGGCGGGATTTGATAACTTCCTCAATCGCCTCACAATCTCGGTCAACCAGTCCTTCCAGCGCGAGATATCCACGTTTTTCAAAATATGATATCGCTCGAAAATGATCACGAGAGGCTCTCCCGCAACCGATTACAAGGACGCGCAAAGGCTTGTCCGGTTTTTGCCGTCTTCCCATAGTTGCTCCGTTTATAAAGATATCCCCGTGCGATAACCGGCACGCACTGCTTGAGTAACCATCCCCGGATGCCCGGCATCACCGATTAGGTGAACCTCCGGCGCTATATACGAATCTAGAAGCAAGCGGTAAAATGCGTCGTTCTGTTTACTTCCTGTGGCGAGGACAACAAGATCTGCCTCCAACTCACGTGTTTCAATAACCTGCTTGATTGGCTTAGCCAATGGGTTAGGAACGTTTTCGGGGAGAATCGGCGCCCACGTATTGTACGGGTCGGGTACAGTCTCGGACACGTTCGTCCGGACAATGACCTGCCCGTCATCGATTCTTTCAAGTGTGGTGCAGTTCATTAGCCTGACCTGATGTTTTTCAAGCTCATAGATTAGATGACCGCGGTTTGCGGTGCATATGCCGTCCATCATGTGGGGAAGCATTTCGACAACGGTGACATCGAGACCGCATTCGGCTGCCAGCATGAACGCGACTTCGCACCCCACCGATCCGCCTCCAACGACAACAGCTTTGTGTTTATCAGCCATAAGCGAAAGGTCCGTCAATAGTTCCCTGGCATATTCGGCACTGTTAATGCCTTCAACCGGGGGCGCCGTCTCGCAGCTACCGGTGGCGCAAACGATCGTATCGTAGTGACCATCGGCGAGCACCTGGAGCGTCGCTTCCGTTTCAAGATAGAGTGTGAAGCGCGGGTTATCACGCGATTGTTTTTCGACCGTGTATTCCATCCACTCCAGATAGTTGCGGACATCACGCTTGAATGCGGGTACGGCCGCAAGACGCACCATCCCCCCGACACCTTCCTGTTGATCAATGAGATGTACTTCGTGACCGCGTGCAAGAGCTGCCATCGCGCACTCGAAGCCGGCGGGACCTGCTCCGACAATAGCTATTTTTTTCATAATAGGCGCCTGTGGAATATGTTTGGGCAACATCATCTCAAATGATGTTCTCGGGTTCACAGCACACATCGGGTGGCCACCTTCAACGAACTCATTGATGCAGGCTTCCTGACATCCGATGCACGGCCTGATGTCAGCGACGCGCCCGGCATATGCCTTATTCGGCCATTCCGGATCGGCAAGTAGCGGACGTCCAAGCATCACCATGTCACATTGTTCTTCGGCAAGCGCTTTCTCCGCAAGATCAGGATAACCAAGTTTCCCGACAGCGACGACAGGCACAGGAATCCCCTTGTTGGAGACAATCGCTTGGTCGGCAAAATAGTCTTTGACGAGTTTTGCCACCTCAAGGTAGAGACCAGGTTTCATGGTAGCGGGCGGATGCGGAAGCCACCAGTTATCGTAGCAGCCAAGATCAACATCAAACAGATCGACACCTGCCTTAACAAGATTTTTCATGTAATCGAGCGTCTGTTCGATGGTGCGTTCATTTTTGAATTTCCGCAATGATTTAACGGTATTCATCCGGTCACCGTATGTCGAATTCAGAGCGAGAGAAAGATCAATCCGGTACATGATGGGATAATCGGGGCCTGTCCGCTCCCGGATCTCACGGACTATATCGATTCCAAATGCCTGCCAGTCGGCATAACGACCAAGCTTGCGGCGGTTGAACGCAGGGTTTGTAATTTGCTCAAGGAGATATCCCTCGTGACCATGGAGATAAACACCGTCGATTGTCGCTGTTTTGGCATCTGCGGCGGCCTGTCCAAAGTTTTTAACTATTTTACGCATCTTTCTGCCCGACAAACGGAGGCAAGGTACACCCGGCAAATAATAGTTGGGATTCAGTGATGCTGACACAGGGAACTTGAATTGGTCCACAAGACACTGTGGGTTTCCGACGCGTCCGAGACCTGCCGTAAGCTGGATAAAGAAATGTGCTCCCGCCGCGTGTACACTGTGTGCGACATCACGCCAACCAGAAGCATACGTGCGACTTCCCAGAATCTTGGGAAAATACGTAAGATTGCCCGGTTCGCTGAGCGAGTGATCGATTCCGAATGATACAGGTACTAGTCCCGACGTAATAAGGCCGACACCGCCTTTCGCGCGCTCCTCGAAATAGGCAATCATGGCGCGATCGGGCCGACCGGTCTCTTCCGTCATAGAAATATTACCCATAGGCGCCATGACGAGTCGGTTCTTTAAGGTGATATTATTGACGCGGATCGGCGAAAACATTGTTTTGTAGGGGTACAAAAGTTGTGTCATCCGCCCCCCTGCCTGTTTTTCCTCATCAAGAAACCAGTCACCTGAATCACTAAGCCACTCATCCAAAAGTGTTTCCGAATATTTCATCATAACCAAAATCTCCTGTTCTCCAGACCGCCAAACACGTGACTCATCGGTCACGATTTATCTCAAATAATGAGCTTTTATGTTCTCAAATCATACCACGTATCACAGATAATGAAGGATTCAAAACAGTTCTCAAGCCATGATTGGTCGCTAAAGTTGAATAATTGTCATAGCTGTGGCAAGGTATGCTGTGCTCTTCGAGTAAATTCGAAACATTCCCTAAGGAGTACAATTTTGAACCAATCTGATCAAATGGAATCAGCAAATATTCCTAAATTATTATTAAAATTTTCCCTGCCGGCCATCGTCGGTTTGTTAGTAAATGCCTTGTACAACATAGTGGACAGCATTTTCGTAGGCCAAGGCGTGGGGGAGTTAGCGCTTGCCGGAGTTACCGTAGGCTTGCCTGTTGTCACCACATTTATGGCTTGCATTATGTTGATCGGCATGGGCGCTACGTCCTTGATTTCAATTCGCTTGGGAGAAAGAAAAGGACAAGAAGCGGAAAAAATTGTCGCGAATGCCCTGGTATTATTTCTAGTTATAGGTGTTAGTTTAACTGTAGTCGGACTAATATTTCTCAAGCCAATGCTGATTTTCTTTGGAGCTGGTCCAGATATATTACCCTATGCTGTTGACTATATGAGAATTATTCTGCTTGGCAGCATTCTCTTTGCAATTGGCACTGGCATGAATAACTTTATTCGGGCTGAAGGCAATCCGAAAACAGCCATGAACACGATGTTGATCGGAACGGTTGTAAACATTGTCTTAGACTACGTATTTATATTCGTATTTAAATGGGGAATTAAAGGTGCCGCAATCGCGACCATTATTTCATATGGAGTGACGAGTGTCTGGGTATTGCACCATTTCATCGCAGGAAATAGCATTTTGAAAATCCGAATTGAAAATTTCAAACTTGAGAAAAGACTGGTCAAAGCAATTGTTTTGATAGGCTTTCCTTCGTTTATCTTGCAAATAACCGGAAGCGTTCAACAAATCATTCTCAACCGCTCTTTATCTCGTTACGGTGGTGATTTGGCTTTAGCAACCATCGGGATACTGATGAGCACGATAACTTTTCTCATTATGCCCGCCATGGGAATCAGTCAAGGCGCACAGCCCATAATTGGATACAATTACGGCGCCAAGAAATATGAGCGCGTCAAGGATACTCTGAAATTATCGATTGTCGCGGCGACTGGTATCGTGACACTTGGTTTCGTCATTTCTAAAATCTGGCCCGTTCAAATCATTAGTTTATTTAACAATAATCCTGAGCTAATCAAAACAGGAACCCACGCTATGGGAATCTTTTTCAAATTTATACCATTAGTGGGTATGCAAATGATTAGCGCCAGTTATTTTCAAGCTGTGGGCAAACCCAATCAAGCGACGCTTTTAGGGTTATCTCGACAAATAATTATCTTTATACCGCTATTACTCATTCTGCCCCATTTCTGGGGATTGGAAGGCGTATGGTGGTCAGGGCCTCTCTCTGATTTAGGCGCTTTTGTACTCACGGGCCTCTGGTTATGGCATGAGATTAGAGCGTTGAATAAAATTCAAGAATCATCTGAGACAAAGGTGACTATTTTCACAGATTAAATCGAGCTTTGCCAAAAACGCTCTAAATACGTCTGCTCATTTTTATTAAGCACAATGACAGATTATCTTTTGTGTGCGACCTATCATCCGGCATAATCCATGAATTCATATTGTCACTTTACCTAAAGACTGATACGATACAGGCAGTTGATACCTATCTCATATTAACAAAACTTGGAGGTGCAAAAATGATTATTGGTGTCCCTAGAGAAATTATGCCCGGAGAGCGTCGCGTTGCCGCGTCGCCTGAAACAGTTGCGAAAATGGTCCAGGATGGACTAACCGTTTTGGTCGAAAAACAAGCCGGAGAGGGCGCCTACTACCACGATCCTGAATATGTGGCCGCAGGAGCAGAAATTGTTGATGACATTTGCGATATTTATGATCGCTCCAACGTCATCCTAAAAGTTAAAGAACCCCTTTTCAACCAGGAAAAGAATAAGCACGAAGTCGATATGATGCATGAGGGCCAGACCCTCATTACCTTTATCCACCCTGCGGCACCAGTCAACCATCAAATGGTGAAGAACCTCGCCGCTCAAGGGGTGACAAGCATAACGCTCGACGGCATCCCGCGCATCACACGGGCACAGACAATGGACGCGCTAACCTCCATGAGCACATGCGCGGGCTATAAGGGTATGTTAATCGCCGCCAACGAATTGCCGAGTTTTGCCCCGCAGATTTTTACCGCAGTAGGCATGATTAAGCCGATTAATGTACTGGTTATCGGCGCCGGTGTCGGAGGCCTCCAGGCGATCGCAACAGCGAAACGTCTTGGCGCCATTGTCCACGCCGCAGATATCCGTCCCGCCGCAGCAGAGCAGGCAATGTCGCTGGGCTCAAAAGTTATTGATCTGAATATTCCCGCCGACGAAGCCATCGGTGAAGGCGGTTATGCACTCGCGCTAAAGCCGCAGCGTCTTGAAGAAGAACGCAAAATCCTTGCCGAACACGTCAAGAATATGGACATTATCTTTTTGTCCGCGCTTGTCCCTGGTAAATTGGCTCCCACACTGATCACAGAAGAAATGGTCAAGAGCATGAAGCCCGGCTCCGCCATCGTCGACATCTCGATCGATCAGGGTGGCAACTGCGCGATCACACCTCCGGGCACCATCGAAGTCAAACATCACGTGACATTGATCGGCATCAAGAATATCCCCGGACTCCTTCCCACGAGCTCGACCTGGATGTTCTCTCAAAATGTTTACAATCTTTTAAAATATCTCATCAAAGACGATCAGATCTATCTCGATATGGATGACCCTATCATCCAGAGTTCCCTGACGACTTACAAAGGTCAGGTCGTCCACCAAGGCGCATTAGAGGCATTTGCCGAACTTGGTCATTAATCATCGGATTACGGAATGCCGCACTCTCGATAGTGCGGCATTTTTCTGCAACTGTAAGCAAACAAACAATTATTCATAAGGAGACATTTTATGACAATAACACAGGGCATCTTAGTCGCTGTTTTCATCGTGGCTACCCTGGTCGGTTACAAAATTATCAACCGCGTGCCAAGTCTGCTACACACACCGCTGATGTCGGGGATGAACGCCTTTTCTGGCGTTACCGTCCTCGGCTGCCTGTCTGCGACAGCCATGGCCGCCCACTGGGGAAGTAAGACCCTGGGCTTCATCGCTATTGTTATCGCGATGATCAACGTCGTCAGCGGGTTTGGAGTAACCGATCGTATGCTTCGCATGTTCCACAGCAGTAAGCCGAAAGAGCGAGGTGGCAAGTAATGTTACTATCCATTCTTTCAAATTTATCCCTGATGCCGGTTGCCATGGCAGCTGAGCATGCGTCTTCCACGGAAAGCATCATCTATTACATAGCGGCAGGTGTCCTGACGGTTGCTGTCCTGATCGGCATATCCATGTTAAGCCGCGTCGAAACCTCAGTCACCGGCAACAGAATAGGCGCTTTGAGTATGCTGCTCGCCATTGTTTTGACACTCTGGTATTTCAAGATTTTTGGTGTTGTGGAACTCTGGATCGCCATGTTGATTGGACTACTCATCGGTATTTATGCCGCTATGAAAATCAAGATGATCCAAATGCCGCAGATGGTTGGCCTTCTGAATGGCCTTGGCGGCGGCGCTTCCATGCTTGCCGGTATCCTGACCCTGATCGCCGCAACATCTCAAGAAACGGCATTCTCACTTGTGACTGCTGGTCTGGCAATCTTTGTCGGATCCCTGACTCTGACCGGAAGCCTTGTGGCTGCGGGCAAACTCCATAAAGTTCTCCCCCAACGACCAATTGTTTTGAAGGGACACCCGATCTGGACCGCGGTTACGCTCATCCTGTCGCTTGTCACGGTCATTTTGCTCGCAATCCCTGCTGTCCTCGCGGTTCCGATCCTGAAGGCGGTTATGATTCTGCTTTGTGCCGCCCTATCAGGCACATTCGGCGTGATCTTCGCAATCCGAGTAGGCGGCGCCGATATGCCGATCACAATCTCACTACTCAATTCACTTTCTGGTGTCGCAGGCGCAATCGCTGGTATGGCCATCGAGGATCCGCTGCTCGTCGCAGTCGGAGGCGTTGTCGGCGCATCCGGGCTCTTGCTCACACAAATCATGTGCCGGGCGATGAACCGTAAACTGTTGGATATCCTGCTTGGAAAAACATCGGCCTCCGGCAAACCGGCACAACCTAAGAAGCCAACCGAGCCAAAGAAAGTAGCGCCACTCACTGAACTCATGACGGCACAGTCGCCTGAGGAATGCTGCGGATGCTGGCTCAAGGACGCTGAACGCGTCATCATCATCCCCGGTTACGGTATGGCGCTTTCGCAGGCACAATCAATTGTCAAACAGCTGGTGACCGAACTCGAAGCGGAAGGCAAAGACGTTAAGTTTGCTATCCATCCGGTGGCCGGCCGTATGCCGGGACACATGAATGTCCTCCTTGCAGAAGTCGATATCCCGTATGACAAACTCTATGAGATGCAGGACGTCAATGAGGAATTCAAGGATACCGATGTCGCCATCGTAATAGGCGCTAACGACGTCATTAACCCGGCGGCAAATACGGCCGAGGGCACACCGATTTATGGTATGCCAATCCTCGACGTCGAAGACGCGAAACACGTCATCATATGCAATTTCGATAAACTCCCAGGCTACGCCGGTGTCGACAATCCACTCTACGATGAGGGAAAAGAGGATCATATCGCGCTGATGTTGGGCGACGCCAAAGATATGCTCAATGCGATCATGAAATCTTTCCGATCCACAAAGACGACAGACGCGGACACAACCAGTGACGGCAAAGAGCTCACTCCAGAGCTCACATGCGGCTACTGGCTGCGCGAGGCAGAGCGCGTCATCATCGTACCCGGCTACGGCATGGCACTGTCTCAGGCCCAATCAGCTGTCAAACAATTGATGACTGAGCTTGAGCAAGAAGGCAAACAAGTAGAGTTCGCCATTCATCCTGTCGCCGGACGTATGCCCGGGCACATGAACGTACTCCTCGCCGAAGTCGATATCCCGTACGATAAACTGCACGAGATGCAGGACATCAACCCTGAATTCAAAAACACAGATGTCGCTATCATCATTGGTGCCAATGACGTGGTGAACCCGGCGGCGAATACGGCCGAAGGAACACCCATCTACGGTATGCCGATTCTCGATGTCGAAGACGCGAAACACGTCATCATATGCAACTTCGACAAGCTACCCGGATACGCCGGCGTCGACAATCCACTCTACGATGAGGGAGATGCGGACCACATCACTCTGATGCTGGGTGACGCCAAAGAAACATTGAACACTATTATGCGTGCGTTCCGCATCTGTGATGTCCCTCGGGAGATTGAGGGAGATGACATCACTCCGGTGGAGGCAGGCGGCCAATGGTTGAGCGATGCCAAGCGCGTAATTATCGTCCCCGGCTACGGTATGGCGCTTTCCCAGGCACAGTCGATCGTGAAAACGCTGATGATAGAACTTGAGACAGCCGGAAAAGAAGTCGAGTTTGCGATCCACCCTGTCGCCGGTCGTATGCCGGGACATATGAATGTGCTTCTCGCTGAGGTTGACGTGCCCTACGACAAACTTCATGAAATGCAGGACATCAATCCCACATTTAAAGATACCGACGTGGCCATTATTATCGGCGCCAACGACGTCGTCAACCCGGCGGCGAATACAGCCGAGGGCACACCCATCTATGGCATGCCAATCCTCGACGTTGAAGACGCTAAACACGTCATTATTTG
>LFTF01000047.1:12954-19673 GCA_001512945.1 Clostridiales bacterium DTU023
TCACAAAAGCTCGTTACTCTCTTTGGGCTTGAGATTTTAGCTTTCTTCGCAATGCTCGCCCGTCATTTCACGCCACGATCTCAAATCACTTGCGTATTCTTTTTGTTGCTGTGTCAGATAATCTGTCAATGAATTCTTTTTTGGATCTTCTCGCCAAATTTTCATCCATTCGTAGACTGTCGCGAATGGCGCAATTTCCCATCTGCGGTATTCGCTATCTAGACCTTCACGCCAATCTTCGACGAAATCGTAACTTTCCAGCTTATCGGTATACCGCTCACACCACTCTTCGTCTTTTACCGTGCGCAACAAATCTTCTATCTTTTTTCTTCCTTTTGCGCTCTCAATCATTCTTCCCCCTTTTCTTAGCGTTTTAATAATGAGATGCCCTACGCTATGCTGTAAGGGCTTTGTTCGTAATTACAAATGCTTGGTATTGACCCTATTATACGCCTTCTCAGTTTATGGGCGTTACAGGCATTCTAGCCAATGTTCTGAATGCATATAACTAACCCTCAGGCGTTTAGTTATTTATGTGTATAGCTCTATGATACTACATTGCTGTTTTGGGCTTCCTATTTGCTGGCAAACCAAAGCCCCCATACCACACTGATACAGAGGCTTTCGCTTGGATTATGCTCTTGTTTGTCTCGCCGTTGCCGTGTTACTTATTTCCTTATCAAGAACTTTGAAAGCATTTAGGTGTTTAAGCGTCAAAGCAACATTGGCAACAAGATGAGGTTATTGCTTGAGTTTTTTAATCTCTGCCTCTACTTCTTTGGCGCCTTCATCGTAGAATTTCTCCTCATCAGGGGCGAGTTCCTTGAGCAATCTCAAAAACTCACCCGCGTGAACTCTTTCTTCATCAGCAATATCCTTCAGCACTTCTATTGCAAGTTTATTGTCAGTCGATTCAGCTAATTGCATGTAAAGTTGCACTGCTTCGTATTCCGCGGCAATCATAAATCGTATGGATCTAATAAGTTCCTGGTCGCTAATCTTTTTATCTTTCGCAAGTCCAGCAAAAGGATTTCCAAAATCAGGCATTCTATTACCTCCTCAATAATTATGGAGCTGTTGCTCCATTGGGTTTGTGGTAGTCGTTGCTTTCGCAGTTTATGTTTTCCATTTGTTGGCCTCGTTCCGCTTTATCATTTTTAATAAAGAGAATGTTGCGAACTGCAAGACCTTATACGTATCGTTAATTATACTTCTATTACTTCACAATTTCCCCGATTTTTTCCAAACCTATTGACAAATGGAGGGAAACATCGTAATTTATGTGTATTAGCTGACATAGTACAGTTGAAACGCAGCAACGGGAGGAACACGCCATGGTCTATCCGGAGATCAATCTCCAAAGCGGTGTACCGCTTTATCAACAATTGAAACGCTCGTACCACCGCATGGCTGCCCTTGGTCTGATCAAACCGAACGAGCAACTCCCGTCGGTTAGGCAGCTCGCCATGGAGCTCGGAATCAATCCCAATACCGTTCAAAAAGCCTACCGTGAATTGGAACAGGAAAATTTGATCTATGCGGTTCCGGGCAAAGGTAATTTCCTCGCCGATCATGAAACAGACAAGCGCGTCGAAAAAGAAGAAATTCTGTATCATTTCCAAGCGGCGTCTCGCGTGGCTTGGATCGCGGGCATTTCATCACAGACTCTGCACGACATGCTTGACGGCTGTCTCCACGGGAACCGTCAAAAAACCGACTAGAGTTCACCGCAAACCACAGGCAATACACGGGATCATAGGTGACCTCGTTTCGAGCGGAAAGGCAGTACAATTTAATGACAAATCATGTTGATACAAATACAGTCGAGGAGGATTTCATCCCCATGAACACTTCGAACGCGATGACAGACGAACAGACACCCATCTTGACGGCTGAAAACCTAAGCAAACACTTTGGCGCCATCCGTGCGCTCGATCAAATATCGTGTCATATCTCGGGGTCCTCCATTTTCGGATTAATCGGTTCCAACGGTGCCGGTAAGTCCACCTTTCTCAGACTTGCTGCAGGCGTATACAAGCCTACTGCCGGGAAGATGCTCTACAGGGGTGAACCGATCTACGAGAACGCCCCCGCCAAACAGGAAATCCTGTTCGTCGCCGATCAGCCGTATTTTCACTTTGACACTTTGAAAAAAATGGCACGGCTCTACCGATCACTTTATCTCGCATGGGATCAGGCGCTTTACGAGGAACTGCTCCACATCTTTCCGTTGAAAGAAGATGATCGCCTAGATCGGATGTCCAAAGGCATGCAACGGCAAGCCGCCGTGCTCCTCGCGATCGCAGCCAATCCCAAACTTTTACTGATGGATGAGGCGTTCGATGGTTTGGATCCAGTAATGAGGCAAAATCTTAAACGTGTGCTGGCACGACAAGTCACTGATCGCGAGATGACTGTCATCATCGCGTCACAGAACTTGCGAGAACTGGAAGACTTCTGTGATCACGTCGGTTTGCTCCACGAGGGCGGTCTCCTTTTTGTTGAAGAGCTCGACAAACTTCGTCTCAGCATTGTCAAAGTCCAGGTGGCTTTCCCTGAACCCGTATCCGAAACTCAACTGCGAGAGCTCGGCCTCACTATCCTCCAATACAGAACAAGAGGCTCGCTGGTCGAAATACTGGCGCGCAATTCCGAGCAGGAGATCAGGCAAATCATGGATAAAATGCAACCCCTACTCCTCGATGTGCTTCCGCTTTCTTTGGAAGAAGTATTTATCTACGAACTCAGCTTGAAATCATACGCAGTGAGCGAGCTTCTCGCATGACAAAGCAATCAGAAAAGGAGCTCAAACAATGACCGGTTTTCGCAAAGACCATGTCCCTGATACCGCAGGCAAGCGCTCGCCCAAAGTGGGCTGGGTATACACGCAATCGTTAGCGCGCACGCGCGCATTGACGCTGTTCTTGCTTTTCCTGTTTCTCTTGGCGATGCCCATCGCGCTCCTGATTATCGGGAAACACAATTACCTCGCCATGGCAGCTACGCCAACCTTCAATTCTTCTTTGTCGCTTTGGGATCATCTGAATCCGGTGCTCTTCCCGCTTCACATCATCATCGCAATACTCTCCTTGGTCGCCGTTTTGGTGCTGAGTAGCGCCCATTTCCGTTATCTCTATCAACAAAACGCAGTCGATATAGAAACAAGCATGCCCTTCAACAGTAACAGGCAATTTGCTGGTCGGGCACTCGCTCTTCTTACAAGTCTTCTATTCATTTACATCGCCAATGCAGCCGCCACGGGAATCGTATTTGCCAGCTGGGGAATCTTCAGTCATTTCAGCTCATACCTATCCTTGTATGTAAAAATGTTCGCCTCTACCATTCAGTTGTCAGCTTTTAGTCTGGTATTGCTCGTGCTGTCAGGCACACTTTTCGACGCTGTTTTGCTGAATGTAGGCATTCAGATCACGTGGATAGTATCCATGATCCACATCTTGGGGATCACGGACCGGTTGAATGAGTCACCCACAGATGCCCTGTGGCTTTTGACCCCTTCGGCAGGCTTATTCACGACTATGCTGTGGCCTCTCCCGATCTGGCAACCGTTAGTGTTAATTGTGTTCTGGACTACCATGGCGTGGCTTTTCTTCCGAAATCGTCCCGCTGAGCGTGCCGGTGTCCGTAACGGCCGCCTGAGCTGGTACTTGGCTGTGCAGCCATTGTTCGCTCTCTTCGGGGGAGTCACACTGGCGCGATTCCTCCACGAACTGTTCGCAACCAACGATGCATTCTTGCAATCACCCGTTTTTTATATCGGCCTTGTCCTGGGTGCGCTCCTCGGGCAGTTTGTCTCGTCTGTTGTAGCCGGAAAACCGCTACATAAGCGCACGCAAGAAAGCTCTACTGGAGCCCAACTCCGCGCCCCTATACTGCGCGAGTTAATGATGAGTGTCCTAGGGATCGTCCTATTTGCGATTATTACTGCCATTGTTTGGGTGAGTATCACACCGGATATCGTTACCTGGTAAGGAAAGCAGAACAGAAATTGACAGGGAAAATAAAAAAATGTCTGTAAAAAATAAATCATCACGAGCGAACCGAATAACCTCCTCTCTGATATGGAAACGACCGATCGCCTTCTGGCTCCTGCCGGTTATCTTTTTGTTCTTGCTCACAACGCTCCCGCTGATATCGCAAAAATACGTCTCAACGTCTGTATTGCCGTTGATTGGGCTGATCTCTGTCATCATGAGTTTCATTCTCGCCCATCACTATTTCAGCTTTCTTCATCGGACTGACAAGAGTGACTTCTATTTCGCGATGCCCGCAAGTCGAACGAAAATGTTTGTATCGCTCAATCTCAGTGCCCTCACGTATCTGATCGGACCTTCACTGATCGTCATGACGTTAAACACGATCCTGGCAAGTCTATTCAATTTTAATGACCCCGCGATGTCCTGGTTAATCCCCTCGCTCAGTTCTTTGTGGATCGGTTACGCTGGCCTGATCGTGAGGCTAATCTACTTGTTTGTTTTTCTCGAAATCTGTTACTTCGTTACAGACAAATCGACGACCGCGAACGGTATGTTCATCCTGCTAAATGTATTTTGGCCCTTGATGCTTTTCCTGTTCAGTGATGCCACCAGTCAATTTCTCCCCGGATTTATCAATCCGATTACCACTTCGTCGGGACCTCTGTTAGGGCATGTCTTCGCATTCCAACTCTTCTCTCCGATGTTATTTATAGGAGGATTCGAACAGTTTCATCTGCTGATTAGCGTGATGGGTTTCGGCGCGACAGCGCTCGCTTATGTGCTATTCCGCCGACGAAAGGCAGGGTACTCACCCGGACTGGGTACAGTCAACTGGCCATTCCAATTAACTCAATGGATGGGCGTAATGACCGTATCTTTGTTAGGTGGCTACGCCGCCCATCATCTGCGCATGCTGACTACGGATACCCCTGGTATCCCCATGTATGTCTCGCCTGCTCCATTCCTCATTGGGACGGGACTCGGCCTACTCATGTCATTATGGGTATTCAATCTCATTCAAGGGAAAGGCAAAATCATTTGGCGAGCACTCGCTCCCGCAGCGGCAGTAGCGGTCGTGCCTTTTGCTGTTTGGCTCGCAGTGGTGATGACCGGCGCCGGAGGATTTTCAACCAACTTCCCCAAAGCAATCGAATTAAAAACCGTGACCATACATTATTCCGACGCCTACGCTTCCCCTTTCACGGGCTCAAACAACACTCCCTACACGTTCGAGTTGAGCGATCCGGAAGATCTGGCGCTTTTCGTAAAACTATACGAAAAAGCCACATCATCGGATAATCCCGGACTTGCGACGCCTCGAACACTGGCAAGCACAGAACAATCGAAAGAATTCGTACGGCGACTTAATCACCCGGAAGACTGGTACGATTCCTATCCGTATTATCCTCCGGACAATGACACCTATTTTGCGCTTGAGTCCATAGATGGTAGAGTCATGGAGCGTATCCTGATGCTGCCGCTATCTTCAAATAACCCCGACTACCTCAATCTGCTCAAACATAACCGTCGATTTTATCTGGCGGAATTGAGCGGATTCCCAGCAGGAGAAAAGTTACAATCCGAGTTTGAACTGATAGTCAATCCGGACGCTTCCGCTAAGGACAGGGAAGAATGGATCGATCCACTTATCACCGCGCTCAAGTCTGATGAATATTTTTATGATTCAACTATAAGGCACATGATCAGCCACATCTCAAGCTTCCTAATCAAAAATAGTGACCAGGTATTCGATGACTTGCGCGAGACTGCACCATGTCAGATACGCATAACCCTTCTTATTCCAGAAACAGTCGATGCGAACCCCGCCGACTACGAATTACTGTTACCTGTCGATCCCGTCGCGATCCCCGGATTAAAAGAGATCATCGATCAGTCGCTTGAAATATATAATTCGTCCGTCCAGGATGAGAAGAACCCTGCGATTCCCGAAAAGAAGCCGCTCGACTAGAGACCGGTAACAAGAAGAACCTCCGCGGAGGTTCTTCTTTGGGCAAGATACTCTTAGATTGCGCTTCTAGTTTGTCAGCGCAGTAAAATTTCAGGAAGGTGCGATTTTGGGTTTTTGTACGGATGATGGCGCACAGGCAAGTCAAAACTCCACCACTTATCTAACACGGTCTTTTCGTGCGTAAACGCGCGGAAACTGTATTCCCCATGATAGTTGCCCATACCGCTGTTACCGACGCCGCCAAACGGCGCTTTGGATGATGACAGATGCATAACCGTGTCGTTGACACAACCGCCTCCGAAAGAAAGCTCATTCAAGACTCGATCGCGCACCGCTTTGTCGCGCGTAAAAACGTAAAGCGCAAGCGGTTTCGGGCGCGCCTTTTGCTCTTGGATCAGTTGATCAAAGTCGTCCCAAGCCAGAATCGGTAGCACGGGGCCAAATATCTCCTCTGTCATCACGGGAGAATCCCAGGCTGGTTCGTCCAATAGTGTGAAATCGATCTGTCTAGTCTCAGGATCGCCCTTCCCGCCTATGACAACGCGTTCTTCCTCAATTAGGCCAAGCACACGGGTGTAATGTCTGTCTGTGATCAACTTGGGCCAAGCATTTTTGACATATTCAGGATCGGTAAATATCGCCTGCGACTGCTGCTTCAATTCACTCAATAAAGCATCCTTGACGCTGCGTTCGCACAGCACATGATCCGGCGCGACGCAGGTTTGTCCGGCGTTGAGCAGTTTTCCAAACAATAT
>LFTF01000047.1:19798-20963 GCA_001512945.1 Clostridiales bacterium DTU023
TGGGAAGGCCTCGTCACAGATCGAAGCGATGATCTCTGACGTGTGTGGGCTATAAGCGGACGGCTTGACAATCACAGTATTGCCGCCTGCCAGGGCGCCGATAATGGGATTGAGTGTCAGCTGAAACGGATAGTTCCACGGAGACATTACCAGTACAACACCATAGGGCTCTCTGTGAATCCTCACTTTACCCGGCGCCTGCGCCAAAGCCACAGGACAACGAATCGGCCGCATCCATTTTCCCAACTTATTTTTCGCCAGATTTAATTCGCCCAAGACAATGGCCAGTTCTGTCATATAACCTTCGTAAAAAGATTTGTTGAGATCAGCAGCTAGTGCCGCCAAAATCTCGTCTTGGTGACGGCGCATGGCCACATCCAGACGAGTTAGCGCGTCCAGTCTTGCCTGCTTAGGCAATGTACTGCCGCTGCGAAACAACACGAGCGACTTTTCGTACTCTTTTTTTATCCGTTCAGTCTGAGACATATTCCCTCCCAGGATCTGCACACCACTGTGTTTTAGTCGGTTGCTACTTGAGACGACACGACATCCTAATTGGATGCCGTGTGGTTGTAGTTTTGATTATTTCTGTGCCTCGCTATTTAGCGTAGTCGCCTACCATTAACATGTAATCGCCGATCTGCGCACCGAATTCAGGCGCCCCATCCATCATCATCTGATTGCTCGCGATCATCTCCACCATATCGCCTGTGCCAAGAAGGATGGCTAGAGCGCTGTCAAGATTATCAAAACGCATTGTGAAAAACGGTTGCGACCGCTTGTATGCGCCGCGTGCGGCTTTACTGTTGCCGGCCTTGATCCTAAGATATGCCGCGACGTCCGGATAGTTATCCACTCCCCAGGCATAAACTCGATCGGGACTTCTTTTAACCCAGTTCGAGATTTCGGGGTGCCCCGCCTTGTTGAGTTGGCTGATGCCCGATGAGAGCAAGTAAAAATAGAGCAATACCAGTAACTTTTTGGTCTCTGGATCCGCGGGTGGAGCAGTAGCACCCAGGAGGCTCGCCATTTTCAAGAGCACCCTGAAAGTGGGGATCAGCAAGCCCAATTTGGTCAGTCCGTGAATTTTCGGCAATTTTTTGCTGGTACCTTTAAAGAAGCCGTTAAAGCTGGCAAGATCTTTAAATTCCAATTCCACAGTGGG
>LFTF01000047.1:21049-23440 GCA_001512945.1 Clostridiales bacterium DTU023
CGCGCAGCGATCTCTTTAACGAGTGGAAGTACGGCATTGAAGAATATTTTGGCTGAATAGATTTCGTCTCTGTCTACCATCTCACACCTCATCCGCCCAGTCTTCGTCTTCTTCGAAATCAAGCTGCATCAGCTCACGCACGGACTTAAGGATGCCATTCGTGTCGATGCCGTGATATGACATGAGATCCTCGTGCAATCCGATCGGGGAGAAACAATCCTGCAACCCGAGACGGCGAAAAGCACAACCCATTCCCGATTCGGCGATCACCTCGGCCACGGCTCCCCCGAGACCACCGATAACGGTGTGATCTTCGACCGTTACAACGCGGCGAGTATCATGAACCGCCTTGATAATCGCTTCACGGTCAATCGGTTTCACAGTGTGCATATCAAGCACACGCGCTTTAATCTTGTCGACGGCATCGAGTTCTCTAGCCGCCTGTAACGCCTGGAAAACAGTCGAACCCATGGCGATAATTGTCAAATCACTGCCGGGATGAAGCTCAACCGCTTTGCCTACTTCAAAGCCATAATCCAAGTCCTCATAGACCTGTTGATCGTAGCCACGATTGATTCTTATGTAAACGGGTCCCGGTATCTCGACCGCGGCGCGCACCGCATTGGCTGTTTCCATGCCATCGGCAGGGCAAATCACCGTGAGATTGGCTAGTGACCGCATGATCGCGATATCTTCGGTCGAATGATGGGTTGTTCCCGCCTGCCCGAAGGACGTGCCGGCGTGCGACGAAATCATCTTCACCGGAACATTTTGATAACAGATGTCAGTGTGCACTTGATCTAAGGCACGACAAGACGCGAAAATCGCAAATGATGACGTGAATGGGATCAGTCCCGACTTGGCCATACCGGCCGCGACGGCGTACATGTTCTGTTCGGCGATTCCCATTTGATAAAAGCGATCAGGGAAACGCTCCATGAAGGCACCGATCTTACTCGATTTCCCTAAATCGGCCGTAAGCGCGACGATGCGCGGATCCGTTTCTGCCATTTCGATCAGCGTCTGGCAGTAAATCTCTCCTGTCGCCATCCGCGTTTGACTAATGCTGTTGTATGTTAAACCACCCATTTTATGCTCCCTTCACGCGGGTCAGCCGCTCATCGTAATAGGCGTCTAGATCCTTGTGGGCTTGTTGCGCCATGTCCTTCGAAATCCCGCCGTAATGCCAACGGTAATCGCCTTCACAGAAGCAAACCCCTTTCCCCTTGACTGTGTCTAGAATAATGCAGGTGGGTTGGTCGGTTCGCTTTTTGGCATCGTCAATCGCTTGCGCTATCGCCTCGAAATCGTGGCCATCAATCGTCTCGGCGTGAAAACCAAACGCAGTCCATTTTTCTTGAAACGGCTCCAGCTTCATGATATCTTCAGTTTCACCGTCGATCTGAGCCTTATTACGGTCGACCATTGTAATCAAATTAGTCTGGTTATAATGAGCGATCGCCATGGCCGCTTCCCAGATACTGCCTTCTTGACACTCACCGTCACCTAACATGCAGTAGACAAAATAGTCTTTTTTCAATTGCTTGGCCGCCAACGCCATGCCCAACGCCAATGACAAGCCATGACCCAACGAGCCCGTGGAGGCATCAACGCCAGGCACCACATTAGAATCCAGATGAATCCCGTATTTTGATCCCGTAAGATTGAACGTCTTTAAGTCCTCTTCGGGAACCCAACCGAGATCTGAAAATATCGTGATCAGGCCAATGCCTGCGTGTCCCTTAGACATCACAAAACGGTCACGATCTTCCCAATCTGGGTCATCGCGATCGATGTTCATCACATTGTAGTAAAGTAAGGTAGCGGCATCGATCATACTCAGGGCGCCGCCCAAATGGCCGCTCCCCGCATATACAACCGTGTCGATCGTTTTATGTCTCAACTGGTTAGCCTTGGCCTCCAGCATTGACAGCGTTTCTTTATCCAATATCATATAAATTCCTCTTCTCTTTAGTTAAACATTTCAGGATGGTTGCGGCGCACGGCGGTAAACGCTTCATCGGCAATATCAAAGGTGAGGTCAATATCCTCATCGCTCATGGCACAGTTAATAAATAAATTATGGTGGTTAGTGAGAAAAGCGCCGCGGCGCACGCACTCCGCGATCCATTCCTGGTGAATAATTCCCGAGTCGTCGTCGGTCAGACGCATAAACCACATCGACGGCTCACCGGTGACCTTGAGGTGAAAGCCGTGTTCGTCAGCAATCTCCACCAAACCGTCGGTGAGACGAGTTCCCATTTTTTTCATCAGGGTCGCTCCGTCAATTTCACGCAGAATAGAGATCGTCTTCACGGCCGCGGCCATAGGCATAGCTGAAAGCCAGTAACTGCCCGTATTGAATACGGAGCTTACCGCACTCTTCAAAGA
>LFTF01000076.1 GCA_001512945.1 Clostridiales bacterium DTU023
GCAAAATTATTGTATATTGAAACAGGTTAGCTATAAGTTAATTAATTAGGCGCCTTGGGCGGCCTGATTTATAAAGAAAAATGGATTTACAAGCGAAATAGTGTTTAGCAAACCGACAGCAGGGGTGAGAATATGGATGACAGGCAAACCAAAGATCTAATCGAGATTGGAAGAAATTTTATGAAAAGCCCTGACTGGACTGGATCGATGACTTCCGATCAGGACAAAAAGCTTCCCCAACCTGCCCTGTATCATGAAGCCAAGAAGGGCAGCGAAGTGATTGCGCTACCACGGGATTTCGAAAAACTCAAGCTAAATGAAAACCTCTTTGAACTCTTGCGCAGTAGGAAGTCAAGGCGAATTTACTCAGAGGAAGCGCTTTCTCTGCTTGAACTGTCCTTTCTCCTTTGGAGTGCACAGGGAATAAAAGGCAAGCGCGGCGAAAAATACGCGACCTTGAGAACTGTGCCCAGCGGGGGGGCGAGACACGGCTTTGAATGCTACGTGGATGTAAAATACGTAGTAGGATTGGAGCCTGGCATCTATCATTATCTTTCAGGGGGTCACGCGCTCGAATTCACAGGCACACAATCTGCAGACGAACGCCTGCAAAGCGTAGAAGGACAGAAATGGGCTTCCCGAGCCGCCGCCATCTTCTACTTTACCGCGGTGCCTTATCGCTTTGAGTGGAGATACTCGATATTTGCACACCGAATCGCCTTGGTTGATTTAGGTCATGTTGGTGAAAACCTTTATTTAGCTGCAGAAGCGCTTAAACTCGGGACATGTGGAATAGGCGCATTCTCACAGAGCATCTGTGACCGCGTACTGAAGCTAGATGGAAAAAATGAATTTACCGTCTATGTACAGCCGGTCGGCAAAGTCAGGGACCGTGAAGAAAGCGAAGAAAGTGCATTTTATTCATTTGTAACCGAAGAAGGATTGTAGGGGAGACAAGTGCTTGTTTTAGTATTTGATTAACCAAGAAGTCTGACAGTTCATAAACCGCTTGATATCAAGCGGTTTAGCGCTACTTCCTTGACATCATCACTACCGTCTCAATATGCATCGTCCACGGGTTGAACACTGTCAATTTGGTAGGTGTCGTGCAGCAATGACGAGTCGCGTGTCAGCGTAGCCAAGATACAGCCGACTTAGAAGCCTTATAGTGCCTAGTTACGTATATTCTATTGATGCCTATTTGCCAGACGCGGATTTGAAAGCCGTCCACGCCTTGGAGTGCGCGTCTTCCGCGTCTGCTCCGATAACCTGAATCATCTCGGTATCTCCCGAAAAGTCTGAGGGTAGGGTAAGGAAATCCCTATACTCTTTACTTATAAGGGAATCGGCAGCCGAATTTGTGCTGTAGTAACCAATCCACTCAAAGCACTCGGCCGCAATTTCAGGGCGAAGTATGTAATCTAGGAATGTGTAGGCCGCGTCGGCGTTAGGAGCTTTTGATGGAATAAAGCTTGCCATTATGCCAAATCCAATCCCCTCCGATGGGAACACTACCTTGAGGTCAGGTCTTGCGAGTTTAGCGGTGGTAACCTGCGATGTATACATGACAGCCGCCGCGATTTCACCTGAGACAAGGTCATCTTGGAGGTTATCATCTTTGATGACGCGAATGTTTGGAGCGAGTTCAAGCAGTTTTTTTCCCGCGGCCTCTATGGTATCCACATCTTCGGTGTTATAACTTTCACCAAGAATTTTAAGGGCAAGCCCGGTGATGACTCGGTAGTTTGCGATAATACCGATGTTGTCCTCGAGCGAGGGATCAAAGAGGTCTGCGTAACCGTTGATCTCAATGTCGACAAAAGCAGGGTCGTATACGATGGTTTGAACGCCTGCACCATAGGGCACTGTATATGCATTGGATGGATCAAAGAATTGATCTTGGTAAAAAGGGTTGATGTTTGAGTAATTGGTGAGTTTTGATCGATCGAGCTTTTGAGCGAGTCCCTCAGAGATAACAGTTTCGATGATGTAGTCATCAGCGATAATCAGATCATAATCTCCGCCCTTAGCAGCTTGCAGTTTGGCAAGCATGGTCTCATCGTAATCAAAGTTATTGTAGTTGATCGCAATACCGGTTTCGGCAGTAAATCCCTTTAAAACTTGGGAAGGGAACATGCCCTCCCAGGTAAAGAGATTTAGCGTGCCACCTGATGTTTGGGGTTTGGAAGCGCATCCGGCGATCAAGCCTAAGCATAAGGTCAGGCACAGTAAAATAGTAAATATTTTTTTCATTGAGACGACTCCTTAGTAGTAGTTCGTTTGTTCGTGATATTTGTAATAAATACGAAAAGCAAGCCAAGCATAACGGTGACGAAAAACATCAGCGTACAGAGGGCGTTGATTTTCGGTGTTACGCCAGTTTTGAGCTGGGTATATATTTTGATTGGCAAGGTGTTTGTATTGACGCCCGTAACAAAAATACTTATCACAACGTCATCGAAACTCATCGCAAAGGCCAAGAGCATGCCCGACGCGATTGCGGGAAGTATAAGGGGAAAGGTGATATCCAAGAATGCGCGAGGACCACTTGCGCCTAGATCCCGCGCAGCTTCCGCAAGATTCTTGTCCATACCTGCGAGGCGCGCTTTGACTAACATAAAGACGTAGGGGATGCAAAAAGCCGTGTGGGCGATGATAAGCGTGGTCATGCCAAAGGGAAGCCCTAGCAAAGAGAAATAGATTAAAAAGACAACTCCGAGTATGATTTCGGGAATCATTATGGGGAGCGTGGAGAGATATTCTACAAATCCACTGCTACGGAGTTTTACTCTCGTAAAGCCTACCGCCGCTATGGTTCCAATAAATGCGGCCGCAAGGCTGCTGAGCGTGGCGAGCACAATGCTGTTCTTAAGTGCTTCCAAAATTGATTGGTCGCGAAAGAGCTCTACATACCACTTTAGTGAGAACCCGCCCCATATGGAGCTAATCCTGCTCGTGTTGAAGGAATAAATGATCACAATTAGGATGGGCAGGTACATGATCGCAATAATGATGCCGAGATAGACATTGGGGAGCTTGGTGCGATTTTTCATATGAGGCCCTCCAACTCTTTGACATTTGTGATTCGGCGGTAAAGGAAGATCATAAGGCTGGTAAGCACCATCAGTACCACGGAAAGCGCAGCCGCGAAGGGCCAGTTGTGTGCCTTCATCAACTGCTCCTGAATGAGATTGCCGACCAGAACGATCTTATTGCCTCCCAGGAGATCTGCTATAAAAAACAGGCCCATGGAGGGAATGAATGTAAGCACAATTCCGGACAAAAGGCCCGGAAGAGTCATCTTCAAGGACACGGTTGTGAATGCTTTCCAGCGGGTCGCGCCCAGGTCCCTTGCCGCCTCCACCATACTCCAGTCAAGTTTTTCGGCGCTTGAGTACACAGCGAAGATCATAAAGGGGACAAGCGCGTAGACCATGCCGACCACCACAGCAGGATACGTATACAACAGTTTGAGTGGAGCGCTTGTGATGCCAATGCCCATGAGGATTCCATCCAGTGTCCCGTTAGCGCGGAATATGATAATCCATCCATACAACCGAATCAGCGAGCTGATCCAGAAAGGAATCATAATCAGCAGCATCATATACCGTTTCCACGCGGCACTGAGTTTTGCCATGAAGTAGCCGAATGGATACCCGATAAGTACGACAAGCGAGGTGGACAGGATGGCGAGTTTAAAAGACTCGGCAAAGGTTTTTAAGTAGATAGGGTCGAGTATATTTCGATAATTATCCAACGTGAATTTATTTACCACCCCCCAGACTTCGGCCCGGGTGAGGAAACTCAAAACAAGCAGGTAGATAAGCGGTCCGGCCACAAACACAATGGTAAAAAGGTATAGCGGCATGATGCTTAGCAAAGAGAGGCCGTTGCGCCTTTTTGTCTTCATGCCGGATTTTCCAAATCTACAGGAACGGCATGCTCAGGATCCCAGGTTACAAAGACATGGTCACCAGGGCTGAGGTTTGAATCTAAGCCGTGACGGCTTGCGATCAATTCTTTACCTTCTCCGTATGAAAGTAAGATTTGCAAAATCCCGCCGGAAAAACTTTTCTCTTTAACAATGGCATCAAATCCGTGTGCGTTCTCGGGAGCCGTTTTAAGAAGATGTAGATGCTCGCGTCTCACAGCAACAGCAATGGACTGGCCAGGGGTGAGAGGGGTACTGTGAAGATTAGCAATCCCGATGCCGTCACCGCATGAAAACGTTACGGTGTCTTTGTCTTGGCTTAATAATTTGCCTTCTATAATATTGGCAGATCCCACGAATCGGGCAGTGAATGCTGTTTGGGGGCGATCATAAACTTCGGCAGGTGTCCCTATCTGTACAAACGCGCCTTCATTCATAACGGCAATGCGATCCGACATATTGAGGGCTTCTTCCTGATCGTGCGTTATGTAGATAAAAGTAATACCGAGATGGGTTTGGAAGCGCTTGAGTTCCGTTTGCATTTCACGTCTCAATTGAAGATCCAGAGCACCCAGGGGCTCATCTAAGAGCAATACTTTGGGTTGATTGATAACAGCGCGAGCGATCGCGACACGCTGCTTTTGACCGCCTGATAGCTCGTGGGGCATGCGCTTGCTATAACCGGACAATTGCACGAGCTCAAGCACCTCATCCACCTTGTTCTTGATGGTGGCTTTATCCACACGCTTGAGTCGAAGACTGTATCCGATGTTAGCCTCAACGGACATATGAGGAAAGAGAGCATAGTTTTGAAATACGGTGTTGACGCTGCGTGTGTTAGGTTCATCAAAGGTCACATCGCGGCCTTCTAGGATAACTTTGCCGCTATCGGGGATCTCAAGTCCCGCAATGATCCTCAGGGTCGTTGTTTTACCGCAACCGGAAGGTCCGAGCAGGGTTATAAATTCACCACGGTATACAGACAGATCGATCCCCTTAAGGACAAGTGTCTCTCCAAAGCTCTTGGTTATCTGCTCCAAACGCAAAATTGTATTAATTTCCACTTGCACTCCATTTAAAACTTCTCTAAAGCTCATCTAAGTAAGCTTTCCTATTTAAAAATCTGCCCGGAGAGCTCGCTCAGCTTGAGTGAGCCCGGTAGTCAGGCAGTTTCACAGGATACGTCCAAAGGTATTGCCATGACAGCTCCGGCAATGACATTCGGTGCATAGGCACAGATACCGAATTGTGATTATAGAGTATTTGCCACAAGCATCAAAATTGCAAGAAATAGCATGAGCAATATGTATGTAGCGTTACGGTGTAGATAGGATAGAGACGTTGATAAAGGTCTGCACGTTTCGTGTTTAATCCTTAGAACCACAGAAAACTTCTACCCCATGTCCAAGATGTTTATTGAACTCCGTTTTTCAAACCCCCAGATAAGCCGTCCTCACATTCTCGTTGTTTCGCAGATCCTCGGCGTTGGCAGCGAGAACGATGCGCCCGGTTTCTAGTACATAGCCTCTGTCCGCGAGGGACAGTGCCATATTGGCATTTTGTTCGACAAGCAGGATAGTCGTGCCTTCCTCATTTAATGCTTTGATAAGGAAAAATATCTGCTGCACTATGATAGGAGCAAGTCCCATGGACGGTTCGTCAAACATCATGAGCTTGGGGCGAATCATCAAGGCACGGCCGATGGCAAGCATCTGCTGTTCACCGCCGGATAGCGTCCCGGCTATCTGATGGCGTCGATCTTTCAAGATGGGGAAATGCGAATAGGTCAGATCTAGCCTGGCTTTGATATCTTCCTGGTTGATTGTATAGCCGCCCATATCGAGATTTTCCTCGACAGTGAGCTGGAGAAAAATACGCCGTCCTTCCGGGACATGAGCGAGTCCTCGCTTGACCAGCACGTGGGGTTCAATCTTAGCGATATCTTGACCAAGAAAATGGATACAGCCTGATTTTGGACGAAGCAGTCCGGAAACAGTTTTGAGGATGGTGCTTTTGCCTGCGCCGTTGGCACCGATCAGCGTCACGATTTCCCCTTCATTGACCTCGAAATTGATGTCGCGGATCGCGCGAATCGGGCCATAACAGACATCTAGATTCTTTACGCTCAGGAGTGTATTCATTCTTCTTACTCCTTTTCCTTGCCCAGATAGGCTTCGATGACCGCGGGGTTTGTTTTAATCTGTTCGGGCGTGCCTTTTGCGATGATCTTGCCGTAGTTCAACACAGCGATCCCTTCGCAAATGCCCATGATAAGGTTCATATCGTGTTCAATCAGCAAAATAGCGATATTGAAAACATCGCGAATTTTGCGAATGTTCGCCATGAGTTCACTGGTTTCCGACGGATTCATACCGGCGGCCGGTTCATCGAGCAAGAGAACTAAGGGATTTGTAGCCAGCGCGCGCACGATTTCAAGCCTGCGTTGTGCGCCGTAAGGAAGGCTGCCTGCCATGCCGTCAGCCAAATCAGCCATATCAAAGACGGAGAGGAGCTCAAGCGCCTTGGCGGTAGAACGCTTCTCTTCTTGCCAATACTTAGGCAATCTGAGGATGGCAGTGCCCATCGAGTATTCAATGTCGTTATGCAAACCAATCTTGACATTGTCCAACACACTGAGTCTTTTAAACAGGCGAATATTTTGGAACGTACGGGCGATCCCCATCTTACTCAGTTGATAGGTGCTTTTGCCTTTTGTGTTATATCCATTGAGTAAAATGCTTCCTCGATCCGGAGTATAGACATTGGTCAGAAGATTGAAGATGGTCGTTTTTCCCGCTCCGTTGGGTCCAATCAGGCCGGAGATCTCTGTGGGGCCTAGGGCAATAGAAAAATTGTCGACGGCGCTCAACCCGCCGAAAGCTATGCTGAGCCGATTGATATCCAAAACAGGAAGCTTATCTGCATCACGCTCCGGCACAATGGAGACGGATGGCAAGGGAACCATATTATTCATGCGAATCACCATCTTTACTTTTTCTCTTTGGAATGCCTTTGCGAATCTTGCTGAAAAATGCATCAAACGTATGGCCAAGAGAAAAATCGTACGTACCCATCAACCCAGAAGGTTTGAAAATCATAACGACGACCAACAGGAGTGCGTAGATGACCATACGATAACTGGCGAAACTGCGTAAAAGCTCTGGCAGCAGCGTAAGGCCTGTCGCAGAGATAACAGAACCAATAATCGAGCCCATGCCTCCGAGGACTACCATGACGAGGATTTCAACTGACTTCATGAATCCAAAGGTTGAGGGGTCAAGTATTTTCAGATAGTGAGCGTACAAAGCTCCCGCTACACCTGCAAAAGAAGCCGCGACTGCGAACGCCATCGTTTTATAATACGTGGTATTAATCCCGCAGCTTTCGGCCGCAATCTCATTTTCGCGAATCGAGAGGATCGCGCGTCCGTGCTTAGACTTTATGATTGTGGATATAACAAACACTGTAAAGATAAGAGCAAAGAAAGCCCACCGCCACGTTGTCAAACCTTGAATACCGCTTAACCCGAAGGCGCCGCCAGTAATCTTAAGATTTAACATAACAACGCGAATAATCTCACCGAACCCAAGCGTGATGATGGCCAGATAGTCACCGCGAAGTCGAAGCGCGGGCAATCCGATGATGATGCCAAAGAAGCCGGCGACAAGACCGCCAACGAGAAGCGCCAGACTCATTTCAACAAAGGGAGGCAGATCAACCGCCATGGTGAAGAGCGCGGAAGCGTATGCGCCGACTGACATAAAGCCTGCGTGTCCGAGTGGTAGCTGCCCGAGAAATCCTGCCGCCAGATTCAAACTAACCGCGAGGATGACGTTGAAAAAGATCGGAATCAACAGATTGGCTTGATATCTGTTCAACACCTTGCCATTGATCAGGACGCTGAGTAAAAGGTATATCAAGACGACCGCGACGGTATTGAGCAGGTAACGAGATGATGTGGTCTTGAAATGCTTTTTATTCATATTGGCATCCTTACACTTTCTCGTGGGTATTTTTACCGAGAATACCGGCAGGCTTAATCAAAAGGACGACGATTAGAATTCCGAACACAATGGCATCAGCCAAAGTAGACGAGATGTAGGCTTTCGTAAAGCTCTCAACAATGCCGATCACAAATCCACCGAGCACGGCTCCTGGGATTGATCCGATTCCGCCAAGCACCGCCGCAACAAAAGCCTTCAAACCTAACATTGATCCCATCATGGGATTTATTTGAGAATAGGATGAACAGTAGAGGACTGCTGCGACTGCTGCCAGTGCTGAACCGATTGCAAAGGTAAACGAGATTGTCGTATTGATGTTAATCCCCATGAGTTGCGCAGCTTCGGTGTCTTCCGAAACCGCGCGCATGGACTTGCCCATCCGAGTCTTGTGGACAAGCAGAGTCAGCAGAACCATCATCACGACGGACACAGCAATCGTGACGATTGTGACGACGGAAATATCGAACTCTCCGATACTCAGCTGGCCGGGGAAAAGATTCTTAAACATGCGAGGGTTGGGAGTGAAAATGAGTTGCACAAGATTTTGGAGAAGCAATGAAATGCCAATTGCTGTGATCAGAAGTGAAATACGGGCCGCTCCGCGCAATGGTTTGTAAGCTAGTTTCTCAATAACAACGCCAAGTAAAGCGCAAAATACGATGGTTAGGGGGACAGCGATGAACGGCGATAATCCCGCTCTGGATATCAGGTAAAAGACGAAATAAGAGCCCACCATGATAATTTCGCCGTGCGCAAAATTTAACAGCCTGACAATACCGTAGACAAGGCTATAGCCAAGCGCCACAAGCGCGTAGATGCTTCCGATCTGAATGCCGTTGATAAGCTGTGAAAGCGTGAGCATAGACTAACTAACCTTCCAGGGATAACCGAATTCCCGAAATGACTCAAGAATTATAAACAAAAAAATCCGACCGGATTGAGATGATTTCCAATCCGGCCGAATGGCGTTCAACCTAATGGATTAATACTTGCCGTATAGGGTGTATTCGGCATCCTCGACGAGAATGATCGCACAGGTCTTCTGCGGATTGTTGTTGGCGTCGTAGGTAATATGTCCTGTCACACAGTCCATGTCCGTCGCTTCAAGCTGATCGATGACCGCCTGATAAAACTCCGCGGATGGTTCAACATCCATCTTAGTTGCAACCTTCTCAATCGCGTCGATCAGAAGCATCGCGCCGTCATAGCCAAGTGCGGCAAGCGCGCTGGGATCTTCATTGTAAGCTGCTTTGTAACCGGTTAAAAAATTCTGTACCAAAGGGGATGGGTCTTGCGTGGAATAGTGGTTGGCAAAATAAAGCCCATTGACGATAGTCTTATCAACACCGTCTATCCCCAAAATTCCGTCTGCGCCGTCGACCCCAAGGAATTGGGATGTGATCCCAACTTCTTTGGCCTGGGACATCACAAGATAGAGATTATTGTAATAATCAGGAGCAAAGATCACATCGGGATCCTTGTCAGCAATATTGGTCAGCTGTGATTTGTAATCAACGTCTGTTCCGGCATAGCTCTCTTTCGCGACAATCGTGAGACCGATCTCCGCCGCTGTCGCGATGAAACTCTCATAAAGGCCGGTGGAATAAGCGTCTGAATTGTTGTAGATGACCGCAGCAGTTGTCGCTTTGAGCTCGTCTTTCGCAAAATTGGCCATCGTAGAGCCTTGGAAAGGATCCAGGAAGCAAGAACGGAACATATTATTGCCGAATTTTGTAACATCGGGATGCGTCGCGGTCGGAGTCATCATGGGAATATTATCTTCTACGGAAGCCTGCGCCACGGCAATTGTAGGAGCGCTGGTTACAGCGCCGATGATTGCAACGACTTCGTCAGATGTCACGAGCTTGTTATAAGCATTGGTCGATTCAGTGGCATCGTGTTTGTCGTCATAGGAGATAATTTCAATCTTCTGGCCATTCAAGCCACCGGCCTCGTTGTAATTTTCGACATAGAGGTTGACCGCCTTNNGTCCCGTACATGGCAACTTCTCCGGTGAGAGGCCCGATCAAACCGATTTTGATTGTGTCACTTTCTTTTTTCGCGCAACCTGTGAATATACTGATACAAAGCGCAATGCATAGAAAAATAGCAAGGAATTTTATTCTTTTCATTATTTCTCTCCTTATTTATGAATTAGTGACAAGTTTACTTGTAAAAACTGAAAATGTCTCTTATGACTCATAACAAAGGAAGCGATGGAACCTTGCTACGCGTAGCCAATTTAACCAAAAATATGAATATTGTATAAATTGAGAAAGCTATTTAAGCTCAATAGATGACCTCAAAAGCCTTTGCTTAGAATCATTTAGGGAACCCGTTCTACGAATAGTTTCTTGTTATCTTGTATAAAACTAGATACGAGTACAGATATCATATGAAAAGAAAGAAGTCTTTTGATGGTAAGTTACTGTTTATGCCACCTCTCTGTGTCACATAGCCGACGTAGTTGTCTGTCCAAGGATAGCCGGGTATGTTGTCCCCAATTCTTAAATTGTCCAGGGCATCTATAGAAAGGCGAAAACCCCGGCGTCGGAGCAGGATCAGCCTATGAACTTGGTGGCAATCTCATCATAAACGGCGGTACGGCGACGCAACCGATGTTCGTTTAATTGTTTTACAACTCAAGAGAACATACAGAATAATGTATACTCAGTTATCTAAATTAATATGTCTTCTAGACGTATATACCTTGACAAGCCTATATTCCAGTAGAACTATGATTTGTAATCAAAATGTTACACTACATTAATATTCATATATTTGCTTATTATTTCAAAGAATGATACGCTTGGAAAACATCACTATGATGACATTATGACTTGACTACTATGAAGAGGTAAGAGGTGATTTGACGTGTCGTCTGACAAACGAATGAGCAGTGATACATTGGAAGAAATCATTGCCCTGGAAGGTTACATCGATGGGAGACGGCTTAACCTCGCCATTGCCAGCCAAATGGGTATTCCCCAAGTTGATTTGAAAGTGCAGGCCTTGGATCCTTCTGTCGCCAAACAGATCCCGGAATCTATTGCCAGGCGCTACACGGTCTTCCCCATCGCCGTCAAGGATAAGAATATTACGATCGCCGTCCATGACCCGCGTGACATCAGGGCCGTCGATGATGTGCGGCTGGCGACAGGCAAGCGGGTCTCAGTGGTCCTGTCGGATCAAGCAGACATCCTCAATCTTATCAATCGCTTCTATGACCACAGCGAGGAGGCCACTCAGGCAGTTGATGAGTATACGGCCGATCTTGACCAGGACGTCAAGGAGTTTGGAGAGAGCGAGGATATCAGCGCCTCTCCTGTTGTGCGCCTAGTCAATACCATTATCACCCAAGCCAGCAAGATGGAAGCCAGCGATATCCATATGGAACCCTTTGAGAACGACGTCCGGATCCGTTACAGGATTGACGGTGAGTTGCGGGAGATAATGCGAGTAAACAAAGTCATGTTCAACTCTATGGCTATCCGTATCAAGGTCATAGGAGGCATGGATATCTCCGAACGAAGAAAACCTCAGGACGGCCGTGTGGAAACCTCCGTCGACGGCAAACCCTATGACTTGCGCCTCTCCATCCTACCTACGGTATTCGGGGAGAAGATTGTTCTCCGCCTGCTGGATCGAAGTTCCACCTTGATGACCAAGGAAGAACTGGGCTTCAGCAAGACCAATATCGAGCGTTTCAACCAGATAATCAGCGTACCTGAAGGGATCATCCTTTTGACCGGCCCTACGGGATCCGGCAAGACCACCACTCTTTACGCTGTCCTGGCTGAACTGAACGCCATCTCGAAAAATATTATCACGGTGGAAGACCCGGTCGAATACCGACTGGACGGTGTCAACCAGGTCCAGGTCAACAATCTGGCAGGCCTCACTTTTACCACGGGGCTTCGCTCTATCTTGCGCCAGGATCCGGATATCGTCATGGTAGGGGAGATCCGGGACACGGAAACCGCCCAGATCGCCTTTCGTGCTGCCATCACCGGCCATGTCGTCTTGTCGACCCTGCATACCAATGATACGGTTAGCTCCCTGACCCGTCTGATCGATATGGAAGTGCCCGCCTACCTGGTCTCGACCGCGGTGGTCGGCATCGTCGCCCAGCGACTAGTTAAGCGGCTGTGCCGCTACTGCAGACGGTCTGGCAAAACGACCGAGGCTGAAATGGAACTTCTGGGCATCACCGAGCCTGCCGTCATCTACCATGCGGTAGGTTGCAATGAATGTGGCCAGACCGGTTACCGGGGGAGGACAGCCATTCACGAGGTTCTGGTCATGAATCGCCAGATCCGGGATCTGATCGCCAAGAACACCCCTATCGATGAAGTCAAGGATGCGGCGGTAGCGGATGGGATGCATACCCTTCACCAATCCTGTGCCGAACTGGTCCTGGAAGGCAGGACGACCCTGGAGCAACTGCTCCGGGTGACCCAAACAGAGGACGAATGAGCATGAACTACCAGAATTTGGAACAATCGATCAACGGTCAGACCGGCCCCATTATTTCCATTCTAGATCAGGGCATTGCCGCCGGCGCCTCGGATATCCATTTAAGGCCGGGCCGAACCCCCTATATCCGGGTTAACACCGTCTTGAAACCACTGACAGAGTTCATGCTGACCAGCGAGGAGATCTTTGAATTCGGTCGCAGCTTCCTCAGCGAGCAAAAAATTGATGAATTGACGGATAAGGGTGAAATTGACGCCTCACTCAGTTATAAGGAGCGGCGTTTTCGGGCCAACCTCTTTTTACAAACGGATGGCTATACCCTGGCCCTCCGTGTCATTCCCATGGACATTCCCAGCCTGGAATCCCTCAATTTACCGGAAGTCCTAAAAGATCTCTGTGAGAAAAAACGGGGCCTGATCCTGGTGACAGGACCCACCGGTTCAGGAAAAACCACCACTTTGGCCGCTATGATCAATTACATAAACCAAAGGCGAAAAGAAAATATCGTCACCATAGAGGATCCCATTGAATACCTCTATCCCCAACTGGAGTCCCTGATCAGCCAACGGGAATTGGGTGCGCACACCCGAAGCTTTGCCAACGCCCTCAGAGCCTCTCTGCGGCAGGACCCGGATATCATTCTGGTAGGCGAGATGCGGGATCTGGATACCATAGCGGTCGCCCTGACGGCAGCGGAGACGGGGCATTTGGTCCTCTCTACTCTCCACACGGTCGGAGCAGCCAATTCCATGGACAGGATTATTGACGTTTTCCCGGCCCACCAGCAGTCCCAGGTCCGCGCCCAGCTGTCCAATGTCATTGAGGCTGTTATCTCCCAGCAACTCCTGCCCTCGGTTTCCTGCAACGAAATGTTGCCGGCGGTAGAAGTCATGCTGGGAACGCCCGCTATCCGAAATGTCATCCGCGAAGGCAAAACCCACCAGATTATGTCTATTATCGAAGGCAACACCGCCCAACAGATGGTCACCATGGACTGGGCCCTGGTCTACCTCTATCGCAAGGGACAGATTGCCAAGGACACCGCACTTCATTACTCCGTTGACCGAGCGGCCCTGTGCCGGGACATCGGCATACCCTTGAGGAGGTAAGAGGTGGATCGTCACTTTACTTACAGAGCCCTGACAGGGGACGGCATCGTACAGGCGGGTGATATGACCGCCAAGAGCGAGTCCGAGGTCTTGAACAAGATCCGGTCGCTTGGCCACACGCCCATTAAGGTCCAGGAAAAGGCCCAGCCTACCCGCAAGGTGTCCGTTTCTTTGTCGCGCCACAAGGTTAAGTTGGGTGATTTGAAAGTATTCTGCAAGCAATTGGAAACTATGCTGAACGCCGGTATGTCGCTTCACGGCTCCCTGGATATCTTGTCCGAACAAAGCGACAGCAAACAGCTGAGGGCCATTTTGAAGGAAGTCAATATCGCCATTCAAAAGGGCGCTTCCCTGTCCGAGGCCATGAGTCGATTCCCGGACACCTTCCCCGAGCTCATGATCAGTCTGACCGAGGCGGGTGAAAAGTCCGGACGTCTGGATCAAGTTATGGGCCGTCTAGCCATCCAGTATGAGCGAGAGGCCAAGGTCAAGAACAAGATGCGAAACGCGATGATCTATCCGGCCGTTCTGGGCATTGTCACCGTCTTCGCCCTGGCGGTCATCATGGTTTTCGTGGTCCCTACCTTTGTCGATATCTTCGAAAGCAATGATGTCCCCCTGCCCTTTATCACCAAGGTGGTCATCGCCCTCAGCAAGTTCATCAGCCAATATTGGTGGCTGATTCTTAGCCTGGTCCTGTGTGCGGTAATCGCCATACGAGCGTATTATAAAACGCCGTCGGGACGACGCTACTTCGACAAAAAGAAGATGACCTTCTTTCTGATCAAAAAATCCATCGTGCGCATCAACGCCGCCCTATTCACACGAACATTGTCAACCCTTTTATCTGCGGGGGTTCCCCTGATCGACTCGTTGGTGTCGGCCGGGGCGACCACCTCCAACATGATCATTGTGGACACTATGGAAGACATCACCGCCAATCTTCGCAAAGGGGGGACCATGAGTAAACTCCTAGAAGAATCCAAGCTTTTTCCCTCCATGATGACCAGCATGATCGCGGTCGGCGAGGAATCGGGTTCTCTGGATGAAATGTTAATGAAAACAGCCGACTTTTATGACGAGGAACTGGAAGACGCCATGCAAAAACTGGTGGCCTCCATCGAACCGGTGATGATCATCATCATGGGTGTCCTCATAGGCTTTTTGGTTGCAGCTGTCATGCTCCCCATCTTCGGGATGAGCAGTACAGTTCAATGATACAATCTTTTCTAGAAATTAGGAGGAAGAGACAATGAAGAAACTACAAAAGAAACGCAAGGGATTTACCCTGATTGAGTTGGTGGTCGTCATCGTCATCATCGCCATCCTGGCGGCGGTGGCCCTACTCAGCTTCGGTAACTTTACCAACACAGCCAAGGATTCCCGGATCAAGCAGGAACATGCACAGCTGATTACGGCCGGCAATATGTGGCGAGCAACTCAAGTGGACCCTACCGACGTTCCACCAGATTTGGAAGCTATTACAGCTTACTTTGAAAGCTCGAAACCAATCATGGATGCTCATGTATACACGGGGGGAGTATTGACATCAACGCTCTCAGATAATAATACTACGCTTACCTATGATTTCGCTGCGGTGAATGAACCAACCATAACACCTCAACCGGGGGTGGATGACTAAAGCCCTCATTTTGACCAAATGATTCGTTGAGTAGATTTTCAAAACATCACGAACAGATTATTTGGAATCTGC
>LFTF01000079.1 GCA_001512945.1 Clostridiales bacterium DTU023
ATGGCGGTGGAAGCGCTGATTGCGGCGCTGCCCACCCCGGTCACGTTAGCTAACAAAGCAGACGTCGTAGCGGCACGCGCAGCGTACGAGTTGTTGACGGCCAAAGGCAAAGGATTCGTAGGAAACCTTGCGACACTCGAAGCGGCTGAAGCGGTGATCGCTGAGCTTGATTCGAGAGCGGAGTTTGACCGGTTGGCCAAACTCGTAAAAGAGATCAAAGACGGCGGCGGCAATGTGGTCGCTCTGGTCGATTATGAAGATTACAACATCACGGTCACCGTTGACAGCCTTGATCCTGCCGGCGTAAGCGGGACGGGGATCTTCGCGAAGTTCGCGGAGCTCGGCGTCAAGGAAGTTAAGTTCGCAGGCGGCGAATGGATCGAAGTGATCCCGGCGAACGTGACCAAGATCATGGAAGCGGTCGAAGCCAATAAAGTTGCGACAGCCACCGGATACACCGTTGATTACGACGCGAAGATCCAGCCTCCAGGCGGGTTTGTCGAGTTTGAAGAAGCCTTTACGGCCACGTTCGAGTTGTCTGCGGATAAACTTGCGGCG
>LFTF01000024.1:0-23155 GCA_001512945.1 Clostridiales bacterium DTU023
GTGCACAAAGCGCATCGGATGCCCGGGACTTTGTTGGCAACGATGGATACACCTATTCCCGTTCCGCAAATCACAATCCCGCGCTCACACGTCCCGTCCACTACCTTTTGTGCTGCTAGCTGACTATACTTTGCATAGCTGGCTGACTGCTCCGACGCAGTCCCCACATCCAGTAATTCGTGACCGCATTCTATCAGGTGATTCTTAATTTTCTCCTTGAGTTCAAATCCGCCATGATCGCTTGCGATGACTAGTTTCATAACCGCCACCTCTCTAGCTCCGTTTTTTCTATTCTAACGCACGTGAGAAAGCGTGACAATGTGTATTTATAAATGCGTTCGCAAAATCACCTCATTCTGTCTTATTAACGGATATTCAGACTCTTTGCCACGCTTCTTCTGTTCGTTTTATTCGAGAGTTACCAACAATTTTGTTAATAATGTTAATAACTGTGTGTATAACTTATACGACAGGCTCTTCAGCATTTTTGGCCGTTGTAACCCTTGAAATCAGTCAATTCGACAACATCTCCGTCATCTCGTAAAAACCGACCATAGATTTTTAAAAGCCTGTAACGCGCTAGCTACAGGCCTAACACTGCTTCAATATATTGACTCAAATTTGTCTGTCCGCGTGCTATGGACACACAGACAGTCGTCATGACGACGTATGGCGCATACCAATACGGCGAGTAGATCTCCGAGAATCGTTGTCGATCAGTGTTCCTAAACACAGATAAAATGAAAATACACGATCATGTGGTCAATCAAAGATGAGAAGAGGGATATTGGGACCGATAATTCATGAATAAGTTTGCGGTCTAAGCTGAAGTCAAACCTTTTTATCTGCTTTAGATATGGTTAATAATGGGCGCGAAATGGTGGAATATATTTTTACAAAAAAAGACGAAACCCCTAAAGTATTAATATATCAGGAGTTTCGCCTGGTGCCCAGAGTCGGAATCGAACCAACGACACACGAATTTTCAGTCCGTTGCTCTACCTACTGAGCTATCTGGGCTCAAACAATTGCCGGCGATGAGCCGGCAATGGTGGCGACGCAGAAGGGACTCGAACCCTCGACCTCTAGCGTGACAGGCTAGCATTCTAACCAACTGAACTACTGCGCCACATCGCCGATCATGAAGCGGCTACGCAAGTCTAGCAGATAAACGAAATGCTTGTCAACAGGGATGTGTCGATCCGCCGAAACCTTTATACCGGCGGCCCGCCCTTGAGAATGGCACCTCATTTATTGAAATTGCAATTCCGTCCACAGTCTTATAACGGCCTTTTTGTCTGCAATTTCGACAGACCCGATCCAGTCTGGCGCGAGATTATTGTCGTAAAAATTGCTTTTCTGATATGCGTCCTAAAAGATAGTCAATCGAGACATCATAATAGTCTGCGATTATTATAAGCATATCAAAATCAGGCTGCCGGTCACCGAGCTCATATTTCGAGATTGTCTGCCGGCTGATATTCAAGTCAACCGCAACATCCCCCTGGAAGAGATTTCTTCCTATGCGCAGATCCCGTAAGCGCTTGGCAAATATTTCCAAATGTTTTAACATGATATATCGATTATGAGTCATAAAAGTCTAATGTTCAACAAAACAGCACATAATGCTACACAATGACCCATTTTGATGAATAGCGCGCTTGTGATAAACTGTCATAGCTTGAACCGCTATAGTTGGGAGCATAGCTCAGCAGGGAGAGCACTTGCCTTACAAGCAAGGGGTCGTCGGTTCGAGCCCGGCTGCTCCCACCAAGAAGCCCGCAGTTTCAATTATTGCGGGCTTCTTATATTGCAACACCATCCGGCAATTCCAATTGATTTTACTACTTACCCATTACTCGATAAAATCGAAAGTTCCGATGTGGACATTTAATGATATGAAGGATCTAAAATCTAATGATGGAAATGCCTGTGGATTCCATAGAGCACTGTCTACATCACCTCCGGCCAGCGGAACAAAAATTCCTTCACGGATAGTCCAAACTGACAAGCCTTCAAAAAGCGCGATTTTTTCTTTGACAGAGCTCTCGTCGACAAGTCCAGTGATCAGGCGCATGCCCTCTTCGCCGTTAAATCGATCTTTCGACAAACCGGAGAGCGGGACACCCACCCCCGGTATCAATGACAAGCGACTGGAAATAGCGGCTATTGACTCATTGATAGACGTCTCTGTATATATAAGTTCATAGTCGCCGTTACGGTACGCCTTTGCCCAGACATCTTCAGAAACCCGCTTTAAGAAGATCGGAACACCCAGCTCTTTCGAGGATTCTGCAAACGCGTTGCAGGCTTTTTCAACGTGTTCTGACCCTTCGGGGAAGATCAAACTCAACGCATCAATGGACTTCCCATTAAGTTCAATCCATCCTGTTGCAGGATTCAACGTCAGTCCTGATTCAGAGATCAGGCGATCAACGGCTTCGTCGTCGCGTGTCAACAATTCAGCTTCAAGTAATTTTCGGTTGAGCTTGGACATAACCGACGGGATTGTCAGTACATCTGTGAGGCCGATTGCCGGGCTACCAGGCATAAGCAACGGACCGCTTGTTTTCGTATCAGCTGACAGACAAAGTAGTCGGCGTAAGGATTTTCGTTGCAGAATATCATTCCCGTCCGGATTGATCGTAATCCCAATCAGCTTTTCGCCCGCTGCTATGCGCTTGAGTTCCAGAATATCGCCTTCCAAAGGTAGTAATGGTTCCAATGAAGCGACTTCATCAAGCATTGAAGAGCCGAGCAAAACATCAATATCGTTGTTGAGAATCGCGTACGAAGCCAGATAGGGCTCGTGATAATTCAAGACGGTCAAATATTGGGGTGTATTTTCGTTCGAATTAACTTCTTCGAACTGCTTAAACGAAAACGAGAATTCATCACGATATACCAGTGACCACGGGCCGGAACCGATCACCGGAATTGACTCTTCTTCCAATTGTTCAAGGGTCGAGGCATCAGAGAGTACGGGCGCCCAGATATGCTCGGGAACGATCAGGGTATGCGCCAGAACTTCAAGACAGCGCATCCCGGCATTGATCTGTGTTTCGTCGAATTGTATAACTAGCGAAAAATTATCGGGCGTTGAAATCTCTGTGACAAATGCCTCAAACAGAAGTCCGGCCGGAGTTTTGAGCATTTCATGTGCCCGTAAGGAAAAAAGAACATCGCCACTCACAAACGCAGAGCCATCGTGCCACTTATCATTTTGGCGAAAACCGATTTCTATCCGATCATCACGAACACGGACACGCTGCGCCATTAGCATCTCGTAATCCATAACAGAAGGATCGTAGCGGACTAAAGTTTCGTAAATGGGCTGATAATAGCCTGAAGGATCAACGGGGAACAACCGCTCTCCCGACGCAAAGGGGTTAAGGTTTATATTATCAGGTTCAAGAAGCCCGATTATCAAGCGTTCTTCACGTGTACCCGGGAGTCCGCGCACGACACCTGTCGTTTCATTGTCTGTCACAGGATTTTCGGTGACGGCTGGTGCGGTTGTCTCGATAACATCATTGCCCGGAGGAGGCGATGGTTTCGCGGCACAGCCAGCAACAAGGGCAAGACAAATCACAGCCGCCAATAGGACGCCCCACACTCGCCCGCGGATTCTGTTCTGAGTTATATATGGATCCATCGATTGATCTCGCACGTATGCGATACTCCCTTCCCCGATTTAGTTGTGTGTCATAATTTTATACTTGTTCGGCTTTCATAGTCCTGGTGGACACATAGGCATAATTATTTTAACATGAGGCAATGATGAATACTCCCTCAAGTCTCCAATACTTCAGCAAGTGCATGTTGCGCGCGCTACTCTGCATCACCGCATTCATTCTCGGACTCGCGCTGGCTTGTGTTGCGACCATAGTCACAGTCTATAGTGTGATTTCGATCAAGGGTAACGCCATGATTGATCAATTACCAGATCTGCCATACGGTGTCGACTGCATCATCGTGCCCGGCGCTCAGATTTACGCCAACCGTACACCGTCTCCTATGCTTCAGGATCGGCTTGACGGTGCAATCGTGCTTTATAAGAAGGGCGTATCAGATCGAATTCTTGTCTCAGGAGACCACCGTGAAGATAATTACAATGAGCCGCTTGTCATGTACAAGTACCTACTCTCTCACGGTATCCCCGACCAAGCCATATTCATGGATCATTCGGGACTTGACACGTATGACACAATTTATCGCGCAAAACACGTTTTCCAGGTTGAAACAGCGATCATCGCCACACAACGCTTTCATCTGCAAAGAGCACTTTTTATCGCGGATAAAACAGGGATTCAATCATCCGGTTTTGCGACAGATCCGCGCTTCTACGCGTCGCAACTCTACATGTTTGTTCGAGAGACCGGCGCCCGCCTGAAGGCTGTCTACGAAACACGCACAGGGGCTCTGCCCGCGCACATAAGCCCCCCTTGTCCCATCACAGGAGACGGGAGGACGACGCGTGATCCTTTCTAAGCTATTCGATATCGTCTTAGGAATCAATATCTTTGGTAACACGCACGGCGCGCACATTGGCTGCAAGCACATTGATAGCCGTGTAGTGTTCTACACCTGCGCTGACCGCAGCCTGAGTATCCGCAAGCACTGATTGGGCACTCGACCCGTAATAGATGGCAAGGTCCAGGTCAAGGGTTATCCCGTACGGTTCCTTGTGCACCTTCTGACTGACAACTCTTTCGACTCCATCAACGTGACTGGCTAACATACCGACCAGATCTTTCATCGCTTGATCAGACATTGCGTAACTCCCGAGGGTAGAAAATGTGGGACGGACGACTGTTCTGTCCGAATCAGAAGGGTTGTAACTGCTTTGCGAACCGAAAACACCAAAGTCGAAGCGTTGCCAGAATTTTGCGATCGGTTGTGTCAAATAGCCTGAGAACTCATGCTTGATCTCCATGCTAGGAACCGGAATTGTGTGTTTGCCTTCAACCAAACGGGTCTGTCGCGCAAGACTGCGTTCTTCTTCTGTGGATACATCTTCAATTCTTATCTTGATAGTCGGCTGGTTAAGCCAGAGATTCTCACAAATTCTTGTCAGCATGGCTTCCGATGTGCCGAGAATCATCAAAGCGCTCGGAAGATGTTCAATCAGAGCACGGCGCATGTTCTCGGAACGTAACGGGTCAAGAAACATGGCTTGGCGAACTGATTCCATCTTTGTCTCCGCCCGCTTAGCCGACGAACCAGCGATGATAGCACTGCCGTGGATAAGCAAACCATCGTCGATGATGTACTGAATATTATATTCGCGTGCGACCCGGATGGCGCGCGTTGATTTCCCGCTGCCACTTGAACCGATAAAAGAAATGACGGCGATATGCCCTAAAAGATCTCTGATTTCTTTGTGGGTTATCTCTTCATACGCAGTCGCGCGCTCGTTCATTTGTGAGATTACGGCATCGGCAAAACGCCCGAACGGATTAATGTATGGTTCGGTTTGCGGGCGTACTCGCCCGTCTCCGTTCTCCTTGAGTTCAGGTTGAACGGTTTTTTGTGTATCTGTTTTCTTCCGCCTAAACCACCTGTTGCTCATCCGTTGCGACTAGTCCTCCTGCTCCCAGTTATGGTAAATATCCTGAACGTCATCGTTATCTTCGAGCCACTCAACCAGCTTCTCCATATTGGAAATATCCTCTTCACCTGTGATCGAGACCCATGTCAACGGCACATAACCAATCCCCTGTTCAACAAACTCGTAGATCTTCGAAAGTTCATCCCGGACAGAGGTGTATTGTTCGACAGTGGTCGTGATTTCGATGATGTCGTTATCATCGAGAAGAACGTCTTCGGCGCCTGCTTCCAGCGCGTTCATGAATATCTCGTCTTCGTTCATGTCATCATCCCGTTCAAGGACAAGGATTCCTTTACGCTCAAATTGAAATGATACGCAACCGTCCGTACCAAGATTCCCCGCAAATTTGCTGAAAATGTGCCGGACATCACCTGCTGTCCTGTGACGGTTATCGGTCAACGAGCGAACCATGATCGCGACGCCACCGGGCCCATAGCCCTCATAGAAAATCTCTTCTAACGAATCACCACTGGCATCACCCGCTGCTTTATCAATTGAGCGACTGATGCTGTCGTTTGGCATGTTATAGGATTTTGCTTTTGCAATCGCATCGCGAAGAAGTGAATTAGTGAAAGGATCAGGACCTCCCGTTCGAACGGCTATTTGCAACTCGCGCCCGATTTTCGAAAATAGTTTACCCCGCTGATCGTCGGCCGCCCCTTTTCGACGCTTAATAGTACTCCACTTTGAATGACCTGCCATTTTGTTCCCACACATTCTTTTGATATCGGCAGGCAAGCGGACACCAATCCCTGTTGCCGACCGGTGCACATTCTTATCTTAGTATACACGCATAAGGTAAAACATCGCCTGCAAAGTTGTAATTGTTATTGGGTTTTTGAGTTAACAGGTTTAAACGTCAGTCTCAATCCAACGCTCTCCCGCAGGCACGAGTGTCGCGTTGCCGGCAGACATATTTGCCACAAGTTCTCGCAGCGAATCAACGCGATCAGAAGTTGCTCCAACTATCTGACGGACTGTGACGCCAAAGTCGGGTGCTTCAAGGAAATAATTATCCATTTGGAGCCGACCTCCGATTTGGTGAAAATCGGCGTAGTCTGCTTCCAACAGAAAAGCCTGACACTGTAAAAATTGAACGGGCTCTGCCTTCATAAGCGCACCGCGTGCGGCCCCCGCATATGCCCTGGACAAACCTCCCGTGCCCAGCAATATCCCCCCAAAATAACGGATGACGACAATGGCTGCTCGATCCACTTCTTCTCTCAAAAGAGCCTCAAGCAGCTGCCGTCCTCCGGTACCGTGCGGTTCCCCGTCATCCGAAAAACGTTGTAATAAGTAAGGAATATTTGTGCGCCAAGCGTAGACATAGTGACGCGCTTCAGGGTATAGGATGCGCGAATCCTCAAGAAGTTTTTGCGCATCATGCTCCGTTTCGATCGGCCGGCATATGCCGATAAAACGTGAACCGCGTTGTGTCAATTCAAAGACACCTTCGCGGCGAACCGTTTTGAACTGATCAGCCATTGCCCGGATCGAGCGGGTGAATCACTTCTATACCGTACATCCACGGAGCAAGAACCTCCGGAACTCGGATCGAGCCGTCAGGCCGTTGGCATTGCTCAACTATGGCGGGGATGACACGTGAAGTCGCAAGCCCAGAACCGTTCAAGGTATGGCAGAACTCGGTTTTACCCGTTTCAGCCTGTCGGTAACGCATATTGCCTCGTCGTGCCTGGTAGTCACCGGCATTCGATACAGAGCTGACTTCCTTGTATATTTGCATACTGGGGATCCAAATTTCAATATCATATGTTTTGCGCATTCCTGCCGAACAATCTCCCGCAGCCAGTCTGCTGACACGGTGAACAAGTCCCAATCCTTCGACAAGTTTCGAGGCTTTTTTCGTAAGTTCACAAAAAGCTTGTTCCGAGTCCTCAGGTCGAGTGTACTGAAACATTTCGACCTTATTGAACTGGTGCCCGCGAATCATACCGCGCTCATCAGCTCGATATGAGCCAGCTTCTCTCCGATAACATGGCGTGAATGCGAAATATTTTTTAGGGAGTTCCGATTCCTTTAAGATTTCATCGACATGAATATTGGTCAGCGCTGTTTCTGCTGTCGGCAAAATAAATTGAAATTTATCACCGCCGCCTCTGAGCTGAAAAATGTCTTCCTCAAATTTAGGGAATTGCCCGGCAACATAACCACACTCGTAGTTGAGAATATGTGGGGGCAGTATCATCTCGTAACCATCTTTCAAATGTTCGCTGATAAAATAGTTAAGCAAAGCCCATTCCATTATGGCGCCGACACCACGATAAATCCAAAATCCACTTCCCGAAAGTTTTGCGCCACGCTCATAGTCGATCATTCCGCATGATTCGACAAGATCAACGTGATTCTTCATTGAGGCATTGACCGTCATAGGTTCTCCCCAAACGGACACAACCTCATTATTCTCCTTGCCCCCTGCGGGGATATCATCAGCGGGGATATTCGGAAGTGAAGCCAAAAACTCCTGCTGTTCAGTATTCATCTGCTTGATTAGGATATCGTTCTCACGAATTTGATCGCTGAGCTCACGCAGAAGTTCCGTCAGTGAAGCAATATCACCCTTCTGTTTCTTAATCAAAGGTATCTGAGCCGATTTCGTGTTGCGCTCTGCTTTAAGTTCCTCTGTTTCATGCATCAGCGCGCGACGTTTGGCATCCGCTTCAAGAAACTCCGAAAAATCAACGACGAAACCGCGCCTCGCAAGTTTTTCCGCAACTTGTTTCGGATTATTCCGAATATATACTAAATCGAGCATGTATCCCTCCAGGTATTCATAACTGTCATTTATTCTACCATATGGCTTTTAACACGTTACTGTAATGTGCGACTATTGTTCTCTCACGGACAATGGTCAAGCCATTACCAGCACTCAGTTACAGTAGTGAACGTTCACCTACGCGTCGTTATTTCCGATCGCTTGTTCAACGTAGTAATCCATCAGCTCACGCGGCAAAGCGCCCGGCGCATACCCCACAAAATATCCTTCACGATCAATGATGAATGTCGTGGGAAGCCCGGTGACCCCGTACTCATTAAATACTTCGCCTTGCGTATCCATCAAAACCGGAAAAGTCAGATCGTTTTCCTGTAAAAATTGCTTAATGCCTTCAACATTCTTTTCGCGTTGCGATGACGAACCTGTATTACCCTCATCGGGGAAGATAACGCCGAGAACAACGAGATCGTTAGCATTTGCGTTGTAATCCTTGTACAAGCCTTCGATGTCAGGAAGCTCCACTTTACAAGGCGGACACCAGGTCGCCCAGAAGTTGAGAAAGATCACCTTGCCCTCATATTCTGATAGCGTATGCTCTATCCCAAACTGGTCCTGCAGTGTGAAGTCGTAAGCTTTTATTATATTTTCTGTTTGTGTCGGTGTTGTCGCGCCCCCGGGTGGTTGAGTTTCTGCGGACTGATCAACCGTCGTCACAGGTGGTGTCTGATCCTGATTATCGGATTGTTTTTTCGCGCAGGCCGTGCTTAACAGCAGTGTCGTGAGAAGAAGTACAACCAGTGCAAGCGCAAGCGCGGGACGCGCCATTTTTAATTGTATAGTTGGTTTCTGTATCATAATTTACCTTATTCTTTCCAAATTTTATCCGCCGTAAAGGCCAGCAATCATCAAGATTCCGATGATCAGCATAAGGAGTCCCCCCAGGATAACTGTGTATTTCATAACTTTGTTATGGCGCCTAAAAAAAGCAAGCGCCTGTGTCGTAAAGAGTCCTACGAGAAGAAACGGGATCGTGAATCCAAGCACATAAACACCGACAAGCAACAGTCCTTGACTTCGATGTGCGGCACTCGCGGCCATTAAAAGAACGCTCGACATTGCCGGACCGATGCAGGGTGTCCAAGCGAAGCTGAACGTAAATCCCATCAAGTAAGCGATGAACGGGTTCATCGCGAACTTATCTAGATTAAATGGCAAACGCCGCTCTTTCGAAAGAAAAAATGATGACCCAAATACTCCGAGCTGATAAAGCCCGAACGCAATGACCAGAACTCCGCCCCCAATAACAAAGGCGCGTCTGTATTCTTTGAAGAACTCGCCCGCTGCGGTAAAACCAAGTGCGAGAATAAAGAAGGTTGACGCAATGCCGAGCACAAAGAACAACGTATTTAGAAAAACACGCTTTCTCGGATATTCGACTGTGCCATCCTCGCTTACAGAATAGGTCCCGCCTGCAAGATATCCGATATACATAGGAAGCAACGGCAGAACGCAAGGCGAGAGAAAACTGACCAGTCCTTGCAAAAAGACGGTCAGAACGGGAATCGATTGTTTTATTTCTAAGGCAGGTGGCATAAATTAATCCTTTATAAACAGATATTTGAATGTCTGCGTGCCGCGTCATGCGTTAACACACAGCCATCATTCTATCAATTTAAGTGATCAGAGATGTCACGAACGAAACACTACTCATCGATGGGGAGAAACCCCTCGCCATAAACTTCATCGTATGAGGTGACAATCATCAGCGCTTCCGGGTCGATTTTCATGACAAATTTTCGCATCTCGGGTACCTGGGATCGGCTACATGCGCACATGACGACCGGTCGGTGTTCATTCGAATAGGCGCCTTTTGCTCGGAGAATAGTTGATCCCCGTTCAAGTTCCTCGCCAATCTTCCTTGCGATTTCCTCGCCATGTTCAGAAATTATCATGGCTAGTTTCCCGGAGATAACACCGAACATAATCTTGTCGATAACGAGGATCATAATGGCACTGTAAACAAACCCATAAAGAACGGCATCGACCTGATGGAAGACAAAGCCACCACACAAAACAATGATGCCGTCAACAAACATCGTAATCTGACCCACTGACATATGCGGCCTTTTCTTACGAAGTGACATAATAATAAGATCCGACCCCCCTGTACAACTCTTGTTCTGATAGATAATCGCGAGTCCTATTCCGGCCAGCGCACCGGCAAACAAGGCAGCCAAAAGCGGTTCTCCTTTGTAGACAGGCAGCCTTGGACAGATGAGGTCAAGAAAGATTGTGTTGACGATTATCGTCTGCAACGAACGCAGCAGAAAGTTTTTTCCGAGGATCCGAAAGGCCATGAGAATGATAGGGATATTCAAGATTAATACGACTGTCCCGATTGGCAGTTTCGTGAAGTGATTGATCAGGATTGCAATACCTGTGAATCCTCCGGGCGCGAAATCTGCTTGAGCCGCAAAATTATAGATTCCGACGGCAAAGAAGAGAGAACCGAGAATATCGTATAGTAAATTTATCCCGAAGTTGCGAACGAAATTACCCACTGCATTGCGTTTCAAAAGACTTGACACCGTTTCTTTTTCTCCGATCTTTACATCGCTCGCGCAACAGAAACGGAGCGGGCGTATGGGTGCGATAATTTTAATTCGTTAAAAAACTCACAAGCCGATTGTGTGTTTTGACCATGTCGAATCGCCACACCTCCTGGCCACTGCTGTAATATCTGTTTGTTTCACTCCATGCGGGAATTTGCAGCTGGCGTCTACCGTACGACAAATATGACGGTGCTTTTGAAATATAGCGATTCAGATCTAGATTTGTGTACGTGTTCGCCAAAACCACCGTCGCGACCTTGTAAACAGATGCCGCCCCTTGAGATGCCATTTCATTAATGACACAATTGATTACGTTGCGTTGCCTTTGATTGCGCTGGAAGTCGCTGTCAATCTTCCGGAGCCTCGCGTAGGCAAGCGCCTGCTGCCCATTAAAACGGTTGTATCCTTCTGGAAAATTCAGATAAGCTGCTTCACTCGACGTTAATGTAATACCAACTCCGTCGATCGCGTCAATAATTCTGACAAAAGAATTGAAATTAATGGCGACAAATCCTGTGATCGGGATACCAAAATTTCGTTCAACCGTTTTGATCGCAAGCCTCGGGCCACCATACGAATAGGCAGCATTTAATAAGCCCCAATCATGCCGAGGGATTCCGATCTTGACATACATTGCGCGCATCAGTGAAACGATATTGATCTGTTTTGTGTTGTGGTTGATCGATATTATCATAGTGACATCAGAACGCCCCCGATAGCTTCCGGTATCAATACCGAAAAGAAGAATGTTTTCAATCCCATTCATCGTCTTTAACGGTATATTCACAGCCGGCTTCGAAGTTGAAGCTGTCTGCTGATCAGGAGCTGCCTGCTGCGGATCTGCCTGATCGCCATCGATCAGATACTGCAGCTGATCAAAATCATCTTCCATTAATCCTTGAAGTTCCGGTTCATATTCCAAAAAGAAATCTGTATCAGTCAAGTCCTGGATCTCTTGGAACGCGCCAACTTGAGGATTCTCATAAGTGATCCGCGACATCATATCAGCATAGATTGCATAGAACCCTATAAATAATGAGAGAAACAAGCCCGATACTACACCAAGCGCAACAAACTTTAACGGATAAAGCCGGCCGATTGCCGAACGAGTTTTGCGTGTCTTACTGGCGCCTTCTATCTGTGTCATCGTAATGTGTATTCTCCTTGGAATTCTGGAACTGTCATCCAACAAAATAATAGCTGTTCAGATCTAAGCGCTCAGCCAAAATAGTAGTTGTGACGACATGGTAAATTTCGAGTCCGCAAAATCATCTCATCGCGCCCCATTGCCCACCAGCAACTAGAATAGAATTACCAATAAGTGACAAAATAATGTAAACCGCTATAAGAACAAGTGAAACAAGCCAAAGCTGCTTAGCACTTGCCTTCGAACCTGATGTGCAGGTGAAAATAGTGGCCACTAACCAGAGCACCGGAACAAGATGTAGGATCGACAGCAGGTGAATGAACCCTCCTAATGAGATAATGAATCCGAGAATCATGACGAAAAGGGTGATCGGCAAAACTATATTCAAATAGGAAGAATACCTGGCGAATGTATCCTGCCAGCTCTCATCTTCTTTCAACCAGTATCGTTTGCAGAACCATGCGGCTGTTGGCATCGCAACAATCATAATCATGTTAAAAAACCATAAGAGAAAGAATCCGCCCGCATGCCAATTCATCATTCTACTGCTTGCAAGCGTGTAAAATAATGTGATTAGAAATGGGACGATTGCGGCAAATAGAACATGCATCGGTTCAGTGGTTCCCAAAATACCTTTCCCGAGCCAGCTAAAATAGCGCTTCCCTTCAAGTGCCAAGGCTGAAGGTGGTTTAGGTTCGATGGGATACGGTTGTGGATAGGGCGGCGGCGCCCCAGGCACACCCTGTTGCTGAGGCGAGTAAGGTTGAGCTACTGCAGGATATCCTTGTGTAGGAGGTTGGGACTGATAAGATACGGGTACCTCTTCGGGTTGCGCGACTGGTGCGACAATATTTTCTTCTGCAACGGCTTCTTGCCGTTTGCCACATTTGCCGCAAAACATTGCTTCATCGTTGAGTTCTGCTTGACAATAAAGACAATTCTTCATGTTATCTTCCTCTTTTCTGGCGGATATCCATCTGTGCAAATAAAGATGGACAGTTTGTCTCTCAAAGTGTCTGAATTATATCATACAGACGTCCGCCAGAGACTTCCTATTAATTTTTATTCAAATAGATTCCTCCCTAAGTTCATGGGTTCCATGATACGATTATGTATAGACAGCTACTTGCTGACCCATCCATAACTGGAGAAGGAGTAGATAATTATGAGAGCGCTGATTCAACGCGTACAGGAAGCTAGTGTCGATTGCGATGACGGTTTTGAATCCCGTATCGGTCACGGATATTTAATTCTATTGGGAGTTGGGGTAGAAGATGACGAGAACATATGTGCTCGGCTGTGGCAAAAAATCAACAAACTTCGACTATTTAAAGATGACCACGGCAAAACAAACCTTGATCTGACGGCAGTAGCCGGGAGCGTTTTAATTGTTTCTCAGTTTACGCTTTTTGCTGACACAAAAAAGGGGAATCGACCAAGCTTCGTCTATGCGGCACCCCCTGAAAAAGGCGAAAAGCTTTACGATTATTTTGTTGAGCTCGCGCGTCGAGACGTACCCGTTGTAGGCACTGGATCATTCGGCGCTGAAATGAAGGTTCATTTGGTCAACGACGGACCATTTACTATTTGGCTTGATACCGATCTGTTTTAGTGTGAGAAAATTTCTGTTTCCGGTGAAAGCTCTGTCTTGATCAAAAGAAAATCCGGCATTTCCACGGAAAGTGATCTGTAGGCACGGTCGAGCTCGTCTTCACTTCCAAATACACCAAAACAGGTAGGGCCACTCCCCGTCATAGATACAGCTACGGCGCTGGTCGCACGAAGCGCAGTGATCGTTGACAAAATTTCTGGTCGATGTCGCGCAACGACTGGTAAGAAATCGTTCTTCGCATAATGTTGGAACTCGGTACCATTGAAATCAAATAAAACATCTTCCCATTGATCATCCGTCGATGAGAATAATGGTTCTCTGGCGCATTCGTCTGCTCTTTCACTATAAGACTCATCAAACCATCTGAACGCGTCGACCGTTTGAACAGAAACATTTGGTACAACTAGCAAAAGAGGAATAACAGGCGCCTTCAAGTTATGTGTCATCTTTTCGCCCATTCCTCTGCATACCCGAACACCGCCCGAAAGGCAAAAGGGAATATCGGCACCACCCACAAGCGCGATGCGTTCAAGATCATTGAGCGACAGTGAATTGCGTTCTTTCCCTGATTTTTCTGCTAATCCATTTTGCCAGCAATCCCAAAGAAATCGAAGCACAGCTGCTGCATCTGCACTTCCCCCCCCAAGTCCTGCCGCTGAAGGGATTTTCTTATCGATTTTAGCCTCAAATTTCACAGATGATGGATCAATGCCAATCTCAGTACAAAATAACTGCGCTACGCGGTAGCACAGATTGGATTGTCCGTCCGGAATATCCGGATCGTTCGTATTAACAAGCCAACCAAATTCATCGTTGGAACCATTTCCGGGCGCCAGACCGGCCCTATCCGAGTTTAATTTTGATTGATTGTTCGATCTGAGTGACAAAAAAAGACGATCCGCCAGTCGTAGTGTTGCCATGACAGACATAAGTTCATGGTAACCGTCCGGCCGGCGGCTCAAGATTTCTAACGATAAATTGATCTTCGCGCGCGCATCAACATGCGCTTGTCGTGGCAAAAAGTCGTTCACGACCTAACGGCGGTCTTCCGCCTGCTTGAGCAGTCGCTCCAACTCTTCATCGTCAAAAGCAATCTCAACAACTTTTGTCAGTAGATCAATGTAACTAAAGCATACATGCTCGCTATAAGTAGGACTCACAGGGCAACAAACCGTAAACACACTGGATGAACAATTTTCAAGGTACCCCTCGTGTATTACTGTCCGCCTTCTCCCTCCGTTCGACTTGAGCATAATACGCTGTCCGATGCGGTCTTCCAAGTCAGAGCGACATGATGCTAGATCCGTTTTTGCTATCAAAAATAATCACCTCAATTAAATCATTTATCAAAGGCACACAATGCGCCATCAAACAGCATTGTACCTTATTTTAAGCATAAACACAAATATCAGTGGTGCTTTAGCCATTAAGTTACGTCATTTCTCCTACAATGCCGCCACCAATGACACGATCACCATCGTAAAAAACGGCTGATTGGCCCGGAGAAGAAAGGCGAACCGGTTTCTCAAAACGAACCACCGCTTGTTGTTTATCGGACGCCATTGTTACGCTGGCAGAATAGGTAGTTCCCTGGGAACGCAATTGAACCTCAGCGCCGAACATTTGAGACAAGCTTGTGAGATAAACAACGTCGTGAAGTGCCATTTCATACATCAAAGCATCTTCTTCGTCGCCTAGCACTACGGCATTGCGCGTATGATTAATCGAGAGAACGGTCATCCGCTTGCCAAATGACTGGCCCAAACGACGGCGCTGACCTACCGTAAATAACCAGCTTCCTTTATGCTCTCCAATCACTTGCCCCGAACGATTCAGAAACGACCCCGTTTTCTCTGATAAACCTCGCTTTTTGAGAAAATCTTTGAGATTCCCAGATTCAAGAAAGCAGATGTCCTGGCTATCCTTGACTCCAGCAACAGGGTCTTGGCTCATAGAAGCAATGGCGCGAGTGTCTTGCTTATTTTTTTCTCCAAGAGGAAAAATCAACCGATCGAGCAATGACTGTGTCAATCGGTAAAGGAAGTAACTCTGATCTTGATCCCGATAGCGCGCTCTCATAAGAAAACGCCCCGATTCACTTCCGGTGAGTCGGGCATAATGACCGGTTGCGAAATAATCGCATCCCAATTCGTCCGCTATTGCGCGCAATTTTTGGAATTTGAGCGTGGCGTTGCACGTTACACAGGGATTCGATGTTTGCCCAACCTTCCAGTCACGTATAAAAGGATCGATTACATTGTCATGAAATTCACGCCTGACATCCAGCACAATGTGCTTGAGCCCTAAAATTTTAGCTGAATGTGCAGCTCTCTTCAGTCTGGGGTCATTCCAAGCTGAATCAGGCCATGTCCACAACGTCAACGCTGTGACATCACAGCCCTGTTCGAGCAACAGTGCCGCTGCAGCGGCGCTATCGACGCCACCTGAAAGACCAAGAAGTACTTTTCTTTTTGTTAGGTCCATCACATTTTGATCATTGGGAAATATTATCATAGCGCCATTCTATCGAAATGAGAACTCCGGTGTCGAGTTGCCTTCACCCGACTTCCCGAGCGAAATCTCCTAGCTGTGTCAAAACACGAAAGTATGACAAGCGAAACGGGCAGGATTCCCAATCATTTCCGGGGAATCATCTGCCCGCTTCTCTGAGGTGTACTTCCAACGTACCCTCCTCTCCCGTCCCGCATAGATCACGACAGCACCGGTTGAAGTTAGACGACTTCGTGAACAATTCCGGCCATAAGATCTTGTATGGTACGCCGACACATGCAACTCACTCTATTTCTGAGTTTGTTGTTTTAGGTTACGCAACCTTGGCTTCAGATCTCTTGCATTGCCGCACGCACAGCTGTGACCCTCAGGGACACCTTTTTCTCGATTACTTTCAACCTTCTGGTGTTCCAGTATCTCCGGAGCACACACATATGTTTATGTAATCCTATTAAGGGTAAGAAGATACTAGCATAACTTTGTCAGCCTGTCAATATTTATTCGCCTCTAGCGCATAATTATCGATGTGCGAATGAGTCAATTATAAGACGGACTCCACGCTTGCATTCGCATCATTGGTTCTTTCAACGCATTCAATCTCATAGTAGATCTCGGCACGATCAAGAATGCGCTGACGCGCATGCGGTGACAATGAACCCATTAATTCAATGAGTCTTAGTTTCTGCTCCAGCAATGCGATATCTTCTTTGCTGAGATCTTCTGATCTCTCCAAAACAATCCGATGTGGCTCCGAGGAGAGACGCAAATCATCTTCGCTCATTTCCTCTGACCCAAGAATCTGGTCGAGCGTGGCATCATACATTTCAGCGATCCGTTTTGCCGTTTTGATATCTGGATAGTTTCTGCCAGTTTCCCACTGACTGACTGATGTTTGTTTAACACCAAGTATCTTTGCAAGATCATTTTGTGTCATGTGGTGCTTTTTTCTGAAAAATCGAATACCGTTCATATAACCCTCTTTCACACTTACACGTTGCAAGGAATAGCCTGATCCGTCATTCCCTGAAATTGATTGTGTATCATATAAATATCAGGAAACTACTCGATATGCCTTTGCATAATATCAGCTATACAAACTCATTGTACTCAATTATTACGTCAAAATGCAAGACTTTAAACCTCATCAAATAACTATATTACCTAATCGTTTATTCGAATTTGTTGTTAATATGACTCAGATATCGATTTCCACGGACCTTTGCTTGCTTGACCTCGTATCATCTCGTGAATTTTGAGTGGGTCAGCTTACCAATCTCCTATCATATCCAGGGATCATTTATACCAAACAGGGACGGGAGTCCGGAAAAGATCATGAGTTCGAGAGAGCTTTGCGAAGCGGTTTATGTGCTCCCGTTCCTGCTCTGAACCCGGCTCACTTGAAATAATCTTTTCGAGATCAATAATCATGTGATGATGGGCAAGATGTGTGAAAAAATGCGATGGCACATCAAGATTGAAATATAGATCGACCAGATAATAACGATCCTGCACATCAATATTTGCAAGATCGTACATCAGTTGACAAAGATCTGTATCAACAATATTTTCGCAAAGAAAAAAGGGATAATCAACAAGTAGCGCGCCATGCTCCGCATAGGCGAAACACTTAGAGACGTAAGGACCAAGCGAAAGAGTAAGATGGAAATTTTGTGACGTTGCAATGCTTCGCGCGTTCCGTAGAAAGAACGATTGCCAGTGCTTGAAAACCGAGCGATTCGGTATCCTGTGCTCTGCTCGCGTGACAAGGTCTTGGGCATTTGACTCCATATCGGTAAAAACAGATTGGCTGCTTTCTGACTGATATGGGTTCTTGCCTACTTGTAATAAACGGAGAAATGCCGTAAGTTGGACAAGATTTTCAAACTTGGGGACGACTAGGCTCTGAAGCATATTTATGTACGAAGTGTCCGAACGTCTTTTTGCAAAACCGTAATAGCCTTCTTCGCAACTCACCAAGTGAAGGCTGGGTATTACATGACCCAAAGCCCGGAACAGTGTTGACGCGTTTACAATAACTTCGCTTACCCAATCCAAGTGGGCTAATAATTCCTGTACAACCTGCCATTCACGCCACGGTCCGGTAAATAACCAGTGCGCCTGCATCTCGCGATCTAGTACTTCGTATACTGCGAGCCCGCGAGTTTCCTCCTTAGCGTAACAATCATTTATCTGCCAGCCGTTACAACCTTCAATCTCTTGCAATCGCTCCTGAAGTTTTTCGCGATCGCTGAATAACTGAGTGAACACATCATCGGTAATAGTCATAACTGTCCTTCTTTACTTAACATCTTATGCAGCTATTGTATAAAATATAGCGTAAACAACTGTGACAGTTGCGCCATTTTGGCGCATCTGTCACTAAACGAAATAGCGCACCGGTTGAGATGACAAGGAAATTCCTTGACCTGTTCCCGCACGGTGCGCTAACAGTCAGATTTCTTAAGTTCATTAATTGATTCGGCCGGGATATTGCTTGAGCGATATATCCAGAATTCGCATTGCCTCTGCAAGATCTTCTGTGTTAAGAACATATGCGACACGCACTTCATCAACACCCATACCCGGTGTCTGATAAAAATTCTCCACGGGTGCGAGCATTACTGTCTTTCCATCTTTTTCAAAGTCAGTGAGCAGCCAGATCGCGAAAGTCTCTGCGTTATCGACAGGCAATTTCGCAATGGCGTAGAAAGCGCCTCCCGGCTTTTCACAAAGCACACCCTCCATCTTCTGCAGCTCTTCAATCAAGAGATTGCGACGTTCTTCGTAACGTTCTCGTATAGGTTTAAAATAACTCGGATCAAGGTCGTAAAGCGCTTTCGACCCGATCATCTCCAGCGTTGGAACGCAGAGTCGAGCTTGCCCAAGTTTTAACGCAGCCGTCATAACATCTCTGTTTTTGCTCGTCAGTGATCCGATTCTTGCACCACACGCTGAGAACCGCTTGGATACACTGTCCACAAGGATCACACGGTCGAGAATATCTGTCATGGTCCCAAAGCTGGTCGCTGATTTGCCATCATAGCAGAACTCACGGTATACCTCGTCAGCTATAATGAAAATATCTCGATCTCGTGCAATATCAGCGAGGAGTCGGACTTCTTCTTGACTGTAAACAACGCCGGCAGGATTGCCCGGATTCGACAACATGATGCCTTTGGTTTTTTCGGTGATGAGTGATTCAATTTCCGAACGTCCCGGGAGGGCGAATCCATTTTCCGGATAGGTTGTGATCGGGCGGATATTAGCCAGATAAGGAGCAGCAAACCCACGGTAATTGGTATAGAAGGGTTCGGGAACGAGTATCTCTTCACCCGGATCACAGGTAATAATGAAAGCCCACTGTAGCGCCTCGCTCCCACCGTTAGTAATGATTATATCCTCTGTCTCATAGGTTAGTCCCATACGCTTATAATAGGCTGCGATGCTATCACGAAGCGGTTCCCATCCATTAGAGTCAGCATATGCGAGAACATCCAAGTCGGCTTTTTTCACCGCTTCCATGAATACTTTCGGCGTCTCGATATCGGGTTGACCGATATTCAAATGGTAGACTTTAATTCCGCGTTTCTTGGCTTGATTGGCATAAGGAACGAGTTTGCGAATAGGTGACGCCTGCATTCCAAGACTGCGTTGCGATATTTTCATCATGGTAATTCCTCCCTACTTACACAGGCCCGTCGGGATGTGTTAAAACCTTTGCGATTAACTGATTATGCGGCTTACATCGCGTGCTCATCATAGCATATTGACAATTAGAGGAGGAGCTATTAAATGCAAAATAAGAGCGGATCCTTCTCAGTATCCGCTCTTAAGAGTTTCTAGTTAATTGAATTAGAAAATTATTTGTACGATTTGAAAAACTCCTCAACGAGTGCTTCGTGGTGGCCTAACACAATCATATGATGGTTCGCGATTGGTCTATTTGTGAAGTAGTCAAGCCCCGAAGGAATCTCGATCGCAAGCTGCGTCCGGCAAAGATTACCTTCATGCATACTACGAATGATGCGAGCATCAGCTGCGTAATAGGTCTCGAAATCGTCTTTACACTTGAACACGGTGCAACCACCTGGTTCAAAATCAGCTGCAACGGAAACACCAAGCCCACTTTCGAAATGAGTTGTCAATTTGTATTGATCCGACATATCAAGAGGCAGGATACAATGCGCAAAAACGATTTCATTTTTAGAGGGGTAAAGCCGCGACGGATTAACCATAAATACAGGTTGTCCCGTTAACTCACCAATGACAACCATCGAGACGAGCGAGCGACTATCACCTTCGCAGGCAGCCCATACACCTTCGGCATTGAGTATTGCGAGCGCAAGACATCCCGTGATGCAGAAGGGCTCCAGAAGGTCGAAACAGCGGAGCGTAAAGCCATCAAGTTCATAACGATCTACAATGCGCCGGCAAGCTCCGTACACTTCAAGTGCCTTTTCCATCTCCTCCGCTTTGTATCCTTTGGCTTTGAGTTGAACTGTCCATTCATTGTCAACATAAGTCTTTTTTTCGCATTCACGCATAATTTCATCCATTGAAATATGAACGAGTTCCATCCCCGATCGTTCACGCAAAACATCCGCGTCAACCGGAGCACCGATAAGCCAATCTGATTCGCCCGTAACACCCAGACGCATCCCTCGCAATTTATATCGTGTTCCTGCCACACGCATCAAGGTGCGAAGTCTTGCGGCAATTTCATCAGGATCCCCATGCAAAATCTCGCCATGTTCACCCTGTTCATTGAGGAAAGAAAGGATCTCCATGGAAGCTGCCAGGGAATTGTGTGAGCGTGTCGTTAACAGATAGTATGGGCCCTCCACAGTTTCGTACAAAGTCTTAAAGACTTGCTCGGAACCGCCTGAACCGACAAAATAAAGTCTTAGGGGCTGGTCCGCAAAAGCTTGTCGGTCTTGTGTGAAAACAAGCGCCTCACCTAACGCCTGTGAAACTTCACCGAGAAATGCATTACAGGATGCTGTGAGATTGGGATCCCGGTTATCATTGGGTGCTTTGATGAGCCATACTGATTGTGTCATGTTTTGAACCTCCTAAAGTTCCTGTAGTGCCAGTGAGTGGGCGCGCTCTATGGCAAGAAATCGGATTCTTTCTGATTGCCTTCTTGTTCATAAGCCTGCTCATCCGCTATGAGAAGCTCTTCAAACTCTTTGAGTTCTTGGATGCGCTCAGACAAAATGATCTTCTTGCGTTCGAAAAGATCACGACGCTTCTCAAGGACGCGTTTCTGCTTGCGCAACGCTTTTTCATTGACGCGAGTTTCCTTTAGCGCATGCTTGTCGACTGGCACACCTTGCCGCGTGCCCTCACCTGTTGCAGACAATTGTGCCTGATCTTGCGAAGCCATAACATCATCAATGTTCTTGCCTCGCAATGATTGCCAGGAAGTTTTCGTACGAGCAAAATAATCTTCAAGTTGCTGCATCTCAACGCCCCGCCGAACCTTGAGAGTAGTCGTTTTGACCATGTCCTGCAGACTATAGAAATGCGAGCGGATTCCTTTGTAGGAAGGAAGACTTCGGTTGACATCCTCGATGACATTAGCGATTGCCTGACCCAACTCTTCTTCGGTTGGATCACGTTTGAGGAGATCTCGCAACTTGTCCTGATCGACAACGACTTTGGCAGTAATGACGATTTCACCTGAAGTTCCTTGATGCCCAAAGACAAGCGCATCGCGTATCGCTTCGTGATGGTTGAGAAGCGCTTCAATTTCCTCCGGAAACACTTTCTTTCCGCTCGAGAGCACAATCATCGATTTGCTGCGCCCGGTAATCACAAGACTATTTTTGCGCGTGAAGTGACCAATATCGGCTGTGTGAAGCCAACCCTCTTCGTCAATCGTTTCCGCGGTTGCTTGGGGATCGTCAAGATAACCTTTCATGACAATATCAGAGCGCACGAGAATCTCTCCATCGCCCTTGCCCCCGTTATCGATCGCGACCTCAACTCCGGAAAGTGGTTGACCGACTGTGGCGAATTCATTCTTTTTTGTATTCCCGCCGGCAACGACAGGAGATGCCTCCGTCAGACCGTATCCCGCAAGGACTTCAACTCCTATGGCACGAAAGAACTTTAGTGTTTCGATATCAACCGGTGCCGCTCCGCAGATGATGTACTGAAGCCTGCCGCCAAGCTTTTCAAGCACATCTTTCATCAATTTTCGCCGTACATCGATTCCAATTTTATAGAGAAATGTTGCGATCGCCATGCCAAATTTCAGTTTTTTAGCCTGTCCTGTTTTTGCCGCTTCACTGATCACGCGCCGATGCATGGCATCAAGGATGGCAGGAACTACTACTGTGAGATGAACACGATGTTCTTCAAAGTTTTTGCCGATGTAGCGCAAGCCATCAGCGATATGAATGGTTCCACCTATTGATAGGATTGTAAGGAATCCACATGTGTTTTCAAACGCATGATGAAGCGGCAATAGGGAGAGTGTCTGTAGAGGATCCGGAAATTTAACAGAACCGAGCAATGCGCGTATATCGGCCGCAATCGATCTGTCCGTCAAAATAACTGCTTTAGATGTCGAACTCGTGCCCGACGTAAATAAAATAGCGGTATCTCCGTCGGGATCAGTAGGCGACAATAATTCAGGGGAAATCGCAACATCTTGCGGAGCATTCAAAATTTCATCCAGGATAAAGAGATGGTCATCTTCACCCATTTCCGATAATAATTCTTGTTTTAAAACCTCAGATGCGATGCCCCTATCCATCACGACACGATGGGTGAGAGCCGGCAACTGGCCACGCATAGCAAGGACATGTTCGTGCCATTCGGCATCGTAGACAAACATCACCGATTCGCTGCGCTGAATGCTCGGAAGCAGTTCACTTGGCTTGAGCAGACGATCGAGGGGCACAATGACACCAAATCCAGA
>LFTF01000024.1:23307-43576 GCA_001512945.1 Clostridiales bacterium DTU023
CCGATGACAATCTCAAGCTTGCGATCTAGGCTGATCGCTTTTTCGTTGGACGCAGGGTCCCGTTTAATATCCCCCATATCAATAAGGGAACAGTTGACCGTAAAGCAGGATATGCGATACAGTAACTGCCGCGATCAGGATAATCGAAACAAGTGAAATGAGGACACCTGCCACTCCGAGAGCACGTCCCTCGGTCTCGCGACGCTTCGACAAGTGAATCCCCATCGGTGTCAGAATCAGACCAAACAGTGCAAACAGCGCACTGGCACTGCCAAACACGAGGGTCGCGTAGTAATAGTAGTGAAGCAAAACTTCTTTTGATCCTTCATAAAGCAGGTAACTTCCAAAAGCTTCCTTATAGAAGAAGAGAAGAAACAGACTAAGAAGAGCCGATGTGAAGCCGAATCCCGTGATGCCGGGAATGCCTTTGTATATTTTTTTCGGCTTTTCTAAAATATAGGTCGCGGGCGGCTGATGGGCCGGCATTGTCGTCTGAGGTCCTCCTGCTGAGTAAGATTGTACAGGTGTCCCCGAACTAGCATAAGCAGTATCATGCTGCGATACGGTGGGTTCAGTGGAGACTTTGGTTGCATTGACAGGATCCACAGTCACGCGATCCTCGTCTGTATGGTTTATATGATCAGTCATAAGCAAACCCCTTTCAGCAGGCATCTGCCTGCAGTTGTTTGTTTTTATATTATCTCATAAATTAACCGATCTCTGATTCTCGTAACGGATGGTAAGATTTACGAGTTAAGAAAATCAAAATCGGCACTCTTATGTTTTAGTTTGTGGTGGGAAATCGTCAAATATAGTCTCATAGAGCAGATTAACGCTCTTCTGGCTTTCAACAGCCAGCTGCTCATACCTGTGAAGCAAATCACGACCGAGCTCTGTAAGAGAACTGCTTCCGCCCTCCTGTCCTCCCGGTTTCCGGTCGATGACATTCGCACCAAGCTGTTCTTCGAGCAGATTAAGAATCTGCCAGCCTTTGCTATAAGACAACTTCATGCGGATACACGCCGTCCGAACAGAACCAATTTCATCGATCAGACGAAGAAGTGTCGCGGGACCCGGCCCGAAAAATAAAGTCTCACGAGCCAAAATGAGCTTAAGTCGAGCGCGCATCGGAAGATTCGCCTGGTCATCAGACAAGAATTCCTGCGTGAAACCACCTTCCGGATCTCCGATACTCGATAGGACGCCTTGGTCAGAGACCGGAATGCGCTCTACAGTTCCCGGCGCAATGGCGATCAAATCCCGGAGCGTCCTTCCTTTGTCTGCGTGCACAATATGAGAAACAGCTTCGCGCCTGATGACGATGGGAAGCCCATCCTCCCCCTCGAATACAGGGAGAGCAATCGGGCTTTCTGAAACGAGCAACTTTGCGAGCGTATCACCGCCAACCGATGGAATCAGGGGTGTGGCAAGCCAGATTTTTTCGCAAGCTTTACATGTCCTGTCCGCGTATGACAATCCCTTGATGGCATCATCAAAAATAGTCGTCTCTCGCCAGTGCGAGTTATTAAGGCAAATCACACTCATCTTTGCCAGATGGCGTTCGAGCTGTTCATTCTCAAACCCCGTTATGACGACGATCGGAGCGGCGCCGGCGAGTTGTAGCCGAATAATAACACGCTCAATGAAGGTAACCTGACCGGCACGCAACAAGGCAGGCAGAACTTCTTTCCCACCTCCAAACATATCCGTTACAGAATCTGCAGGTTCAAGCGGCCGGGACGCAACAATAACGGCGGCAGCTCTCGGAACATCGTTTGTTGCGTCATTTTTATCTGATGGATTATCCATCTCGGCTTCCTTATTTTCGTCTGATCGGAGCTACTTCTTCTTAGTCTTGCGATAGAAGGTATCTTCCATAGGCAGACTAGTTCGCATCTTGCCGTCAAGCTTGTAATATGCGTGCACGACAGCAGGCGCGATCGGCACGCAGGCGAGTTCCCCTATTCCGCGTGCGCCGTATGCAATGTCTATGCTCCCAGGCCCACGCACGATATGTGTTTCAATTTCCGGAACACGATTGGCACGGAACAATCCGTAAGTGCCAAGCTTAAATTTCGGAATACCGCCCGGGTTAACGAAGTCTTCCGTAAGAGCGTATCCCAGACTCATAACGCAGCCTCCTTCAATCTGTCCTTCAACAGCGGTGATATTGACAGGAGTTCCTACATCATACGCGCCGACCATTTTCTGAAGTTCGCCCTTTTCATCAATAATTGCGACCTCACAACCGTAGCTGTAACCGATATGACTAATGGGGTTCTTTTTAGGCGATCCGAGTGGATCCGTCGGTGGTCCAAACTCGCCAAAGAACTCAAGGCCCTCGAGTTTCGCGAAATCTCCTCCCACGGCGTCAAGTGCATCTTTCAAATCCTGAGCTGCCTGCCTTGTTGCTTCACCTGTGAACAACGTCTGACGAGAAGCTGTACTTGTGCCGGCGTCTGGCGTACGATCCGTATCGGGGTGCTCGAAGACGGTGTCCGAAATATCACAGTCAACCGTTTGACAAACAACCGATGTCACCATCTGGGCTACACCTTGCCCTGAGCAAGCTGCCGATGTTCGGATGTGAATTTTACTGTTTTCAACTGACAAGGTGCAGCGACCGAAGTCGGGGACACCGACGCCGAGTCCGCTGTTTTTGAAACCGCATGCAATCCCCGCATAGGGGCTTGAATCGTAGGCTTCCTTCACCGCTTCGAGACATTCGGCAAGGCCGGTGCTCGCGTCAACGATTTGCCCATTGGGGAGACTATCACCCGGCCTGACAACATTGCGGTAACGGAATTCCCACGGATCGATTCCACATTTTTCCGCAAGAAGGTTGAGGTTACATTCCATTGCGTAACAACTCTGTGTGACACCGAATCCGCGAAACGCGCCCGAAACGACATTATTCGTATAGACCGCTTTGCCAGTGACATCAACATTCTGGAAATTATAAGGTCCCGCTGCGTGCGTGCATGCTCGCTGGGTTACAGGACCGCCAAGTGAAGCGTAAGCTCCTGTGTCCGCGATAATTTCTGAAATAAGCGCAGTGATATGACCGTCTGCGTCACAGGAAGTCGTCATCTTCATGGTCATCGGGTGACGTTTCGTATGGACAAGCGTGCTGTCATAACGTGACAATTTGACGTTGACGCGTCGACCCGTTTTCCAGGCGAGCAGCGCCGCGTGATGCTGGACACTCATATCTTCACGTCCACCAAACGCACCGCCAACCAGACCGGATCTGACATGGACAAGTTCAGGCTTAATCTTGAGCATGGTCGATACTTCACGCTGTTCATCGTAGATTGACTGCGAGGCTGTGATCAAATGAACTCCGCCATCGTCTGACGGCCATCCAATGGCACACTCTGTCTCGAGGAACGCGTGTTCTTCCCAGGAAACATGATATGTTTCGGTTACGACATGCGCTGCTTCAGCGACAGCCTTATGCGCGTTTCCGCGGATCAGGCGTTCATTGGAAAGGATATTGCCACTTTCATGAATTTTAGGAGCTCCCTCTTTCATCGCCTCAAACGGGTCGAGTACGGGTTCAAGCTCCGTGTAGTCCACCTCAATCAAGTCGAGTACTTCTTGGAGACTTTCGCGCTTTCCGGTCGCTACAAGCGCGATGGAATCGCCTATATAATGGGTGATATCGCCTTCGCGAATCATCACATCCCAGTCTTGAACAATATGACCAATCGTATTGTTGGGCACATCATCAGCCGTCAGAACCGCGACGCAATCAGGATGCTCCAACGCTTTAGAGATATCAATCCGGTTAACGCGCGCACGCGGGTAACGCGAACGCAGTGCCTGTCCATAGATCATATCTTCAAACTGATAATCATCCGGAAATTTCCCAATTCCCAGTACTTTTTCGGCAACATCAACACGAGGCGATCGATCACCAACACTTGCGCTGGATTCTATCTCAGGAACAGGCAAGCCGGTGCGGAAATACATCGCCGCCATTTCGATTGCATCGATGATCTTCTTATAGCCTGTGCAGCGACATAAGTTGCCGGTAATTGCTTTAGCAATATCATCGCGCGTCGGGTCAAGGTTTTTGTCAAGCAGTACCTTCGCGGCGATCACCATCCCGGGCGTACAATAGCCGCACTGCACTGCACCAGCTTCACCGAATGCATGAACATAAACCTCTTTCTCCCGTGGTGATAGTCCTTCGACAGTGGTTATTTCCGCGCCGTCAAGCCGGGACACCTTCTGTATGCACGCTTTCACTAGTCTGCCGTCGGCGACAACCGAGCACGTGCCACAGGCACCTTCACTGCATCCGTCTTTGACAGAAGTTAGTCCGAGATCATCGCGAAGAAAGTCAATAAGTCTCTTATCCTCCGCGATAGTATGTTGTTGATGATTGACCGTTAAAGTCCAGGACATGGTCATTTCCTCCTTATGTTTTGTATGCTTACGCATCGTTAGCGACAGGGAGAACAGAGAATTGACTTGCCCTCCAGCCGGAAGACAAATTATCTCGATCCGTTTTCCTTTTCGCGTGATGTTCGTTCATTCCGCTGTTAGCGGATATCCATTGCGGGCAGATCGCGTCTGAGATATTGGCCATCCACATCTTCAATCACAATTTTACCAGATGCGACTTTGTGACGACCCCGCAGGAAAACGTCACGCACCTTGCCTTTCAAGTCAAAACCCTCGTAGGGAGTGTAATCACAGTTTTCATGGAGAAGATCGGATGTCACCGTCCATTCAACGTTTGGATCAAAGACAACAATATCGGCGTCACTGCCATTCATGAGAATGCCTTTTCTCGGAAATAAACCAAAATATTTCGCTGCATTCGTTGACGTAATGGTAGAAAATCGATTGATGTCCATGCGTCCGCGCGCAACACCAAAGGTATAAAGCAGGTGTAGGCGAAGTTCAATGCCCGGCGCGCCGTTCGGGATTTTCGTGAAATCGTCTTTGCCCATCTCTTTCTGACCTTTGAAATTAAATGAACAATGATCAGTGCCCACAAACTGGATATCCCCGGCAGCGAGTCCTTGCCAAAGTGCCTCTTGATCGCGACGCTCTCTGAGCGGCGGGCTCATAATAAACTTTGCTGACTCAAAATTATCGTCCGACGGAGTGCCGTAACGAGAACCGTCAAGTAACAGGTACTGCGGACACGTCTCGACAATGATCTTATTCCCCCGCTCACGCGCTCTTTTGATGGCAGCCAGCCCCTTCGCAGTGGACAAGTGGACAACATGGTGGTTAGCGTGCACGAGGTGGTTAACTGCCTCAAGGCGGACGATTGCTTCTTCTTCCAGCTCCGCCGGCCGCGTCAGCTGGTGATAGAAGGGTGACAAATGGCCAAGTTCACGTTCCCTGCGAACAAGCACATCGATAAGGAGACCATTTTCACAATGGAAGCCAATCGTAGCGCCGAGGCGATGTGACTCCTCTAGAGCCTCATAAATCTCATCCTCCTGCACCATCATGTTGTTTCTGTAAGCCATATACATCTTGAACGATGTGACGCCGCCCCGAACAACATCCCCCATCTCTTCTTTGAGGTGTTCATTCCATTCGGTCATCGCCATGTGAAAACCATAGTCGATTGCGCAATTGCCATCGGCCTTTTCATGCCAGCGTTCTAGACCGCGCGCCATTGTTTCTCCGTGAAACTGCGTCGCAAAATCGATCACAGTCGTGGTGCCTCCGGCAAGCGCAGCTCGCGTACCTGTAGCAAAATCATCCGCCGTTACGGTGCCCATTGATTCGAGTTGGAGATGCGTGTGCGTTTCGATACCGCCAGGCAAAAAATAGCAGCCCTCACAGTCGATGACTTTCTCGTCGACCAACGGTACCAGATCGCCGATCGCTTCGATCACCTCACCCTTGATACGGATGCTTGCAGTAAACGTTTCTTCCGGGAGGACGACGTAGCCGCCCTTGAGCAATACGGTCTGTTCCATTGAATCCTCTTCAATCAAGTGTGCCGGACACACGATCCGGCACATCTGTCGGTAAAACACTCCAACAACAGACCAATCATATGATGGATCTGCCGCTAGAGCGCACCGTTTCTTAAATGTTCGGCCAGATGGCGGCGGCACGTTTAGATGCGCGCGCATAAATATCTTCTTCATCAACCGTTAGGATTTCACGGTTTCTCATGACAACTTGACCGTTGATTATAACGTCGTTCGTCATGCGTCCATAACCACCAAACAGCAGATGACCTTTCCAGTTATCCGCACCAAACGGTGTATGTGGACGGTAATCAAGTGTTATCAAGTCGGCGTAAGCACCGGGTTTCAAGACACCTAGCGGGCGCTTGAAGTGCTGTGCACAAATAGCCGGGTTGCCATCATACTGAAGCGTGAGCGCTTCACCAAACCCAACAGTCGGATCGGATAGACGGTGCGACTGCAGTATCTTAGACACTTTGATTGACTCAAACATATCATGGGTGTAGGCGTCTGTGCCAAGTCCTAGGCGTATGCCGCGTCTCAGCATTCCGATAACAGGCGTCGCTCCAACAGCGTTGCCCATATTGGACATCGGGTTGTGGACTACCGATGTATCCGTTTCCGCAAGGATATCAAGCTCACGGTCGTTGACATTAACTGCGTGGACAGCAATGGATTTTGGACCAAGGAGCCCCCATCCGAGCAAACGTTCCGTGACGCGCATGTCATATTTCTGCAAACTGTCGTACTGATCTTCGCGGCCTTCGCCAACGTGAATATGGTAACCGGCATCAATGCCTTCCATGGCGGCCTTCGTCTTCTCCATCGACTTGTCGGAGATCGTGAATGACGCATGCATGCCAAACATACCCTTGATCATATCTTGTTCATCGGTGTTCATCGCTTTGATGAAGTCAACATTTTCCTTGATTTCACGATCTGTGATTGCCTCACCATCGCGATCTGACAACTCCATTGAGAAAGAACCACGGATACCGATTTTTTTCGCCGCCTCCGCCAGCGTAAACAGCGAACCGGTCGTCGAATGCGGGCTCGCGTGGTGATCAAACAACGTTGTCACACCATTGCGGATGCTGTCGATATAGGTTGTATAAGCCGAAAGCTCATTATCTTCTTGTGTGAGACTGCGGTCGAGCGCCCACCAGAGATTTTCCAGAATTTCCAGAAAATTGCGCGTCGGTTTCGAGGCTGCCATGCCCCGTGCGTAGGAGCTATAAATGTGCGTATGGCAATTGATCATGCCGGGCATGATCACCTGTCCGTGCGCGTCCAGTACTTCATCTTCCGGGAACCGTGCCTTGATCTCTTCGAAACTGCCGACCGCGTCGACGACGTCGCCGACAACCCTCACCGCGCCGTTCTCAAAATACGGGTGATCGGGATCGTTTGTCACTAATCTTCCATTGCCAATAATCATTTCATGTCCTCCTATTGTTACAAACACCTGTAGTGCCGTTAAGTTCCCCCGGATAGCCATGCCCTCCGAAAAGAATGAATGTTAGTTGATAGTCGGCCTCTCTCTCATTGAGAGAGGCCGTTTGACCGCCTTCAGTCTCGATCAATCTTGACCGCGATCATGCCTCGCGGTTTAAAAGCCACGAATAATTTTTTGTAACAGCCATAATAACTGCTGTCATTTGTTTCCCGACCTGCTCTTCCAGCATCGCGGCAGGTACGTCAAATACTCGGCCCCGATCATCGCGGATTCGGTAACCGCCTTCGTCCAGGCTCAAGAAACCAGTATTCTCAGAGTCGGCAAAATCCTCGTCACTCCAGAATACAGTCAACTTATCTTTGTACGGCTTTCCTGCATGCGGACAGAATGTCGCGCAGTTACCGCACTCGTTGCACATGCCATCGATGTGAACGATCTGTTCAGAATCCTCGAACCCTTCCACTGTAATGGCGACATTGGCGCGGTTCGGACAAACTTCGGTGCAGATTCGGCAGACCTGGTCACAGATCAGACAGCGCAACCCTTCTTCAGAAGGCAAACGCGAACCCTCAAGTTCACCGCGACGCTCAACAATGACTGCTTCATCAACGGGAACAGGAACATGCACAAAGTCATGCTCTAGACCTTCACGAGCCAGGATATCGAGCGCGGCCTTCTTGGCATCACCCATCGCGGCCACAACCGTCGAGGGCCCTCTGCGACAGTCTCCGATAACGTAGACACCGTCAAGCGATGTCTCCATCGCATCGGACATACAAGGATTACCTAAACTATCGATGTTCATACCAGCTTTTTCGAAAAGACTTTTGTCAACGCGAGCTCCTGTTGCTCCGATCACCGTGTCGAACTCCAGTGTCTCCATTTCACCTATTCCAAGACACGCCCTGCGTCCTGATCTATCAAAATTACCAAGACACTGCTTTTCACAGACGAGTTTCTTGCCGTCGTAGCTCACGGGGGCTAGAAGCTCGCGCCAGACGACACCCTCTTCCATCGCGCCGTCAAATTCATCCTGACTTGCCGGAGCATACATTTCTGTCCTGCGATAAACAATCGTTACCTCAGGATCGCCAGGCATCCGCTTGGCGAGGCGAGCCGCGTCCATAGCGACATCACCTGCTCCAACAACAGCCACCCGTTTGCCTAGGTCGCGTGGACCAAATTCTTTGACACTGGTAAGGAAGTCGAGCGCATCGAGCATATTACCGTTGCCTTCGCTCACAGGGGGACGGCCTTCCGCCCAGGCACCCGTTGCGACGACAACGTAATCGTATGATTCTTTCAATACGTTGAGATTAACATCCGGCTTCGCGTTGAAATGGAAATTGACACCGGTCGCTTCAACCAGCCGATAATCGCGATCGATCTCGGCGTCTGAAATGCGGAATGACGGGATAGCATAGCGGACAATACCGTGCGACGCGGCGCGCTTCTCATAGACATCGGTCGCGATGCCATTACGCCTGAGATAGTAAGCAGCCGCCATACCGCCAGGTCCTGCTCCGATCACACAAACTTTCTTATCGCTGCGAAGCGGATTTGCTTGCGTCTTTTTGATCAGGGAATCCTGAGCTTCATCGGCAGCCTTCTTCTTAATGTCACGCATGTGGATCGATTCATCGTAGTCGAGACGCGTACAGTGCTCACGACACGGTTGCGCGCAGAGCACGCCCGTAATCGTCGGGCAGGCGTTATCAATGGCAATGACACGCATTGCTTGATCATATTCGCCTCTCGCCACCAGCGTGTTGTATTCAGGAATTTGCTGCTCGATCGGACAACCACCATCTTTACACGGTGCTTTATAGCAATCAAAAAGAGGAAGCTCCGAGCCGGTCTTGCGTGATGCGACTTTTTCGCGCCAACGCTTTTGCAAACGGGGATCCGCAAGTGTCTTGTCTACAAGTTTCTCCAACTTTTCAATGTCAATTTTGCCGATCGCGCCAAGCACAGATTCAGTGTCACGTGCCATCTGCAGGAAACGCATATAGCCACCCGGTTTAAGCAACGTTGTTGCCACTGTCACAGGGCCGATGCCAACCTCAAGGAGATCCTTCAAATTGAAAGCATCAACACCACCGGCATACGAGATAGGAAGATTCCCGTCAAATGCTCGAGATAATTTGATCGCCAGAGTGATTGTCAAAGCCATCAATGAACGGCCGGACATGTACATTTCTTCCGATGGCAATTCTGCGCGTTTCACATCAACGGGACAAGTATTGGAGAGCTTGACACCGAATGCAAGGCTTTGTTGTTTTGCGACTTCTCTCATCCTTGAAAAGATTCCCACTGCGTCATCAAATTGAAGATCTTCCAAAAAATGATTGTCAGGAAATGCAATATAGTCATACCCGAGGTCGTCGAGTGTTTTCCGCACATATTCATAGCCCAACATCGTCGGATTACATTTGACGAACGTGTGCACGTGTTTTTCTGTCAAGAGATAATGCGCGATCCGCTCGATCTCATCTGGCGGGCATCCATGCAGTGTCGACAAGGTTGCTGAATGGCAAATTGAAGGCGTAATAGCTTCGACAATCGCCTGGTCAACGTTTTCAAACAAATCAAGATGGTCTTTAAGGTATGCCATCGACTCACGGAATACCGGTGAATCGGACGCGTCTTTGAGTCCTTCGATGAAGGCATCCATTTTTGGAAGTTTAATGCCTTCCAGATCATACCCGACGCTCATATTAAACGCGAAATCGTTTCCGTCTGAAAGACCGAACTCAACGGCCAATACTTTGATGGCGATCCATGCTTTGATGTATTCGTCGAATGCTTCTTGAACCGTCAACTCAGTCGACCATTCGCAGTTATAGCATTCGTCTTCGGCATTGATGCAAGGCTTCGCGACTGCTTGACGGATCTCTTCACCATCCATTTTCTGAACGGTTTTCAGTTCAATAAACCGGGCTCCTGACAGATATGAGACGATAATATTTTGCGCAAGCTGGGAATGAGGACCCGCAGCCGGCCCGACAGCCGAAGCGATCTCATCACCAAAAGGCGTGACAAGTCGATTTCCTGACTGATTTACATAAAATTTACTCTTATCGAGTCCGAAGACTCTCCCTTGTTTCTTGTACTCGCTAAGGCTCCACGCGATTAAATTCGCAAAGCTGATAGGTCTCATAATATCGCTCATTGTCTTCTTTGCCTCTCTTCTTTTGTTTCCAATAAATTGCTCATGACATATCTTGGACTGCCTATGATTATGACTTCATAAATCAATGTATATCGGGAACGCATCTGGCAAACCCGAAAACACAGCACTTACTATTATCTTACCATTTTACCCATCATAATTTAATATATGAAAAAACCGGGACCTCCTTAACGGAAGTCCCGGCTTTCAAATCAGATTGCTACCTTACTCTTTGGATTCTTTTGTGATATCCATGTAGAGCGCAGGCATGACACTGTAGATCGCTGCGCAGCGGACGAGGTCTTCTTTCCAGGTGATCTCATTCGGTGCGTGAGCTTGTGCTTCTTTACCAGGGCCTAAGCCAATGCAAGGGATACCGTGGCGACCCATGATGGCTACACCATTCGTCGAGAAGGTCCACTTGTCAACTTTCGGTGCTCCGTAAAGGTTCGTATACGCATCAACGAGCGCAACTGTCTGCGGGGCGTCCTCAGGGATAACCCACGTCGGGAAGTAGCATTCTTGTTCGAAAACTTCACCGGTCCATGACGGACGGTCATAATCGTACATGCTAACGACGGCTCCGTATTTTTTGACTGACGGCAATTCGCGAATCTCTTCCAGCGCTGATTCCCAAGTTTCTCCCCAGGTAAGGCGGCGGTCAAGCGAGATGGCGCAGCTGTCTGCAACAGCGCAACGTGAAGGTGATGTATAGAAAATCTGCGAGGTGGTGACAGTGCCCTTGCCCAAGAATGGGTCATCGGCCAGATCGTCATTCAACGCTTCGACTTCTTTGAGAATGTCAGCCATTTTATAGATGGCATTTTCGCCGCGCTCAGGGGCGGATCCATGACAGGAAATGCCTTTCACGTCAACGCGGATTTCCATACGGCCGCGATGACCGCGATAAACGTGCATGTCTGTCGGTTCAGTCGATACGACAAACTCGGGACGGATATCGCCGCGCTCAATGAGGTAAAGCCAGCACATGCCGTCACAGTCTTCTTCTTGCACTGTTCCGGCGACAAGAACTTTATATTCGTCGGTCAGAAGACCGAGATCTTTCATCATTTTTGCGCCATAAACAGAGGAAACGACACCACCGAGCTGGTCGGAAGCACCACGGCCACCAATCTCGGTTTCATTCTCATAGCCATCGTATGGGTCAAATTCCCAGTTTTTGATCTCGCCGATACCGACTGTATCGATGTGACCATCGTATGAGATAATGCGATCGCCTGTCCCCATCCATCCGAGGACGTTGCCGAGACCATCGATCTCAGCTTTATCAAAACCGAGCTTTTCCATCTCTTCTTTGATGCGAAGCGCTTTGTCTTTTTCTTCACAGCTTTCTCCGCCGATCTTGATCAGATCGCGAAGAAACTTGACCATGTCCTCACGGTAGCTTTCAGCAAGCTCGCGTACTCGGTCGTAATCAATTGCAACTTTTGTCATATTTTATTTTTCTCCTAATCATTTTTTGTTGTGTATTTATGTGTGTATCAGTAAACTGCCCCGGCTCCACCATGTAGATGTCGGGGCAGTTAGTTCATTGTGTGCCGCTTAAGCGTTGTCAGCCCAGCGCGGCATTGTGCCGTTCCAAAGTTCTTCCAGTTTGGCACCGGGATTCGCGATCTTCTGGAGGAAGATCATAGCTGCGATGATGTAAGGCTTGTAGCTTGCTTGCTTGTATAGCGGGATGCGATAGCGATCAAAGACAGACGCGTCGACTTCGCCTTCCGAACATGAAAGTCCAGTGATGTCAGCCGGCAGGCAGTGCATATAAAGCGCTTTGCCGTCGCGTGTCAATTTCATCATGTCCTCGGTGCAGGCCCAATCTTTGTGAAGCGCGTTTTGAATAAGTAATTCTTGCTCAAGCGCGTCGATGCCAGCTTGGTCTCCTTTGGCGTAGAGATCCGTACGGGTCTCCATCGCCTTAAAAGGTGCCCAGCTCTTCGGGTAAACAATGTCAGCGTCCTTGAACGCTTCTGCCATCGATTCGACGCGGGTAAATTTACCACCGTACATCTCTTCATTGTGCTTTGCGACATCTTCAATCTCGTCCATAATCTCGTATCCTTCCGGATGCGCGAGCGTGACGTCCATGCCGAAACGTGTCATCAAACCGATAACGCCCTGAGGCACTGAGAGCGGTTTACCGTAGGAAGGCGAATAAGCCCATGTCATGGCAACTTTTTTGCCCTTCAGATTCTCAACACCACCCAGCTCATGAATCATGTGGAGTGTATCCGCCATGGTTTGTGTTGGATGATCAATGTCACACTGGAGATTGACCAGTGTGGGCCGCTGTTCAAGCACGCCATCTTTGTAACCTTCTTCGACATATTCCGCAACATTTTTCATGTATGTGTGGCCTTTGCCAATGTACATGTCATCACGGATACCAATAACATCCGCCATGAAGGAAATCATGTTAGACGTCTCTTTAACGGTTTCGCCGTGAGAGATCTGTGATTTTCCCTCGTCAAGGTCTTGAATCTCGAGACCAAGGAGGTTACACGCCGATGTGAACGAAAAACGCGTTCTCGTCGAGTTGTCACGGAACAGCGAGATACCCAAACCCGAGTCAAAAATGCGGGCGGTTTTGTTATTCTCTCGCAATGTGCGCAGAGCGTCAGCGACCGCAAAAACGGCCATGATCTCATCCTGTGTTTTGTCCCACGTCAGGAAAAAATCGTCCTGGTACAACCCTTTTGAGTCGTAGCTTTCCAGTTGCTTGATTAGTTCGTTAATTTTCATTCGTTTCTTATTCCTCCTTAGAATCTGGATTTTCGAATTAAAGGCTGGCGAGGACACCCGTGCGCTCATTGAACGCATTGGTCAAGATGTCGATTTCATCGGCCTGCTTGTGGAGCTTGTCCCAATAATGCTCGTCATACCATTGAGCATTGAGTTCTTCTAGTGAGCGACCCTGCTGCTCGACCCAAGTGTAGTACTTGAGGTTGTGGACACGTTTACGAGACACGTAAGTGAACTCTTCCATGTTGTCCGTTTTAACAGATGCCAGGCGGTGCCAGTAGTCACGGGCGGCAACTTCTGGTGTGTAGGGTCCCTGATTCTCATTGAGTTCAGTGACACGTGAGCCGTACATCGCGGCACAGTCGGTCGCAACGGTCATGAGCACATCATTCTCTGTGAGTTCGTAGTACTTGGCCATTTTGATGCAGCCCAGGACGTTAGCGATACCGCTGATGCCTAACAGAGGCAAGTTTTTGAGATCTTCATCCGACATACCAGTCTGCTTTTTCAGGAACTCATGGCCGATCTCTGTGTTGAACAGACGCAGCAGGTTCTGCGAGTCGTTATCATCAATTGCGCAAACCATATCTGTATTCTTGACGTTGTGAACGAAGGGGATATGCTTGTCGCCAATGCCTTCAATGCGATGACCGCCGAAGCCGTTGTTTAGGATGGTCGGGCACTGAAGCGCCTCACCAACAGCTACCTTCATGCGGGGGAAATGATCCTTCAGGTAATCGCCAGCGCTCAGTGTGCCGCCACTACCACTTGTGAAGAAGACGCCGAAGAGTCTTGAATCAGGTGTTTCGATTTCCTTGTATACGTCTTCAAGCGCAGGGCCCGTGACATTGTAATGCCACACCACATTGCCCATCTCCTCAAATTGGTTGAAGATGAACGCTTCCGGACGTGTCCTGCGGATTTCCCATACTTTTTTGAAAATCTCGTAGACATCACTTTCACAGCCAGGTGTAATAATTGTTTCGTCCGCGACCTCTTTTAGCCAATCGCGTCTTTCTTGACTCATCTCTTCTGGCAAGATTGCAATCGACTTACATCCAAGCAACTTCGAGTTAAAAGCACCGCCACGGCAATAGTTGCCGGTTGACGGCCAAACCGCTATTTGATCGTATGGGTCGAACTGACCGCTAACGAGGCGAGGAGCGAGACATCCGTAAGAAGCGCCAACTTTGTGACAACCGGTAGGAAACCATTTTCCGACCATGATGAAGATGCGTGCTTTAATTCCCGTCAATTCTTTGGGAACTTCGATATAATTTACGTCGCCATAAGCACCGCCCTCGAGAACTGGCTCATTTCTCCAGGTAATACGGAACAAGTTGAGAGGATTGTTGTAGTCCTCTTTGTCGACACCTATTAATGCTTTTTTAATTTTTTCGGGAACATTTTTCACGGGATCACGCAATTGCGCAAATGTTGGGATAACGATGTTATTTTCTTGCGCACGTTTCACCGCGCTATTAAGTCCGTCCTCGTTGATTCTGAGGTCGATCTTGAAATCGGTCATATTTTTCTCCTTGCTGTGTAGATGATAGTTTGCTTTGAAGGGCATAACATTTTCAGTACGCCCACACCCAAGCCATTTTAGCATACACGTAATAAGGGAAAGAGTAAAGACAGATAGGTTAACATTTCTCGATTACGCGGTTATTTGTTACAGAATCACTCTTCCCGTATCTTATGATGCCCTGTTTCGCTCTAGTCTGCTATAACGTCCACATCCTCTTTGCGTTCTGCTCGCCTGTTTAACCATCGGTACAAGAGTACTCCCAGTAGAGCGACAACTGCAGTAACGCCGAATACAGTCAAGGCAAACAAATAATCTCCGGACCCAACCAACCCTCCGCTAACCGTCGACGTGACAACGGACGGGAGTCGGGCCGAGACAACAATGAGCCAGATTGAAAGCTTCATCGGCGTCAGTCCGGCGAGATAAGTCAGGATATCCTTGGGTGTTCCTGGAATAAACATCAGAATAAACATCAAAGCGTTTAGTTTGCCCGGTTTGCGAAATAGCTTAACTTCATCGATTCTCTCTGGTTCAAAAAACAATTCAATAACTGGACGTCCAAAGCGTTTGACGATTAAAAAGATCAAGATACTCGCGGCGTAAATGGCTGCCATGCAAATCAAAGCACCTTCAATCGCGCCAAACGCATACCCTGCTGCTAACTCAAATGGCTCACCAGGAATAATCGCAACAACAACCTGAAAGAAGTTGGCAAAGAAGAAAATCAACCGGCTGGCCACCGGGTTGCGTGCCACCATGGCACGTACTTTCATTGAGTCGGTGAAAAAATCAATCATCGTTTCACCCCAAATGATGGAGATCAAAATGAAACCAATAATCGTGAATGAAAAGATGCCAATTGCGAGCGAGCGTTGGAATATAAGTCTTCGACGGGAAGCGTATAATTCCTTCGCGGCGCGCAGATTTAAGTCTCCTGTGGCTTTCGTTCGCTTCGCTGTCATCTGAGTTATCTGTTTTCCCATCCAAATATCATGTATTGTGAAACACACATCTCAAACTGTTCCCAACAGAGACCAATGTTTATGTTGTCATTCTACCATGATGTTCAAATACAGTGATTAATACCGGCTTCAACTTCGCTGATTGACTAGCTGGTGTAATTGGACTCATGCACAGATAGTTTATAGCTATTTAGATGTGTATCGCACCAATAGGAAAAGGCACCCGTACGAGTGCCTTTTCTTATTTTATGACTAATACTTTGTGTCGAGCAAGTTAAATCGTTTGCTGCGAGATGCCCTTGATATTCGACAGTACCCAATCGAATTCTGTTGCTGTCACAATAGAGAAACAGTAACTGCAACGGGCTGATTGTGTGAGATCGATCGGAGCACCACAGTGTGGACAGTTGCGACTGACTTCCTGTTTGCCCGATACATCGGGAGACAGCGTTAGAACACCCTTTGAACGAATCATGGTCCATTCATAGGTCATGAATTTTTCACGCTTAGGATCACCGCTGACTACGTTACCTGTCTTGCGATCAATTGTGTAATCGGTGATTCGCGTAGTCAAACGCAGCGCCAAGTTATCATGCTGCTCGTCTTGATAAAAATTCTTCAAGGCCACATTCATGATCGCGACGCGCTCGATGCGGTTGATCTGCCCACGGGTGACAAGCTCCTGCAATTGCCGAGCCATCTGGTTATAGAGGTCATCTGTCAGGCGGGCGCGCATCGGCTCCCAATCCTGTGTCTCCCAGGATCGTTGCATTTCGGAGTAGAGGTTTGAAACTTTCTCGCGCATCTCAGATTCCGTGAAGAAAGGATCAACCTGCCGGATCTGATCCGCTACAGCCGTCGATTGTTCAGGCGGAATCGCGGCAACACTTGAAGGACTGCCTTGTCCGCCTTTTCGTGCCTTTAGAATGAAGAAAACAATGATTATTACGATTATGAGTCCGCCGATCGACGAACCGCCTCCGGTGGAAACGCCAGGGATAAAGTCGAACCCGCTGTCGCCGCCCGAGTTATCCCAACTGGGTGGGTCAAAGTCGAAGTCGCTGTCGCCGCCAATAAAACCTGCGTCAGCAGGGCTTGGATAAAGACGAGCGCCCGCATAAACTGCAGTTCCCATTGCGATAAAGATCAGTAGTGCCACTAGCAGCACAAGTGATGTTCTGGCAGGTCGTCTCATAAGTGATCATCCTCCTTTTCGGCTGTTTTCATCTTATACCAAAAAAGAGGCATTCGCTATTAATTTCGGAACGACTTCCGGGATTTTAACGAATGCCTCTCAATCGTCTGGTCTGACGGTTAACGATAAATTATTTGTTAATTTTTATTATTTGTGGCGATGTCGGCGTCTTTATAAAGACGGATCAGTGCCTGTGTCCCTTTGTCCTCGTAGCCCTTTTCCGCCATACGCTCGTATAGTCGAAGGACTGTCTCAAGCATCGGAAGCTGTGTCTCGCGATCAACCATTTCGCTCTCAATAATGCGCATGTCTTTGATGAAGTGCTTGATAAAAAATCCCGGGTCATGATCGCCTGATAGAACCCTGGGCGCCATGTTGGATATCTGCCAGCTTCCCGCCGCACCTGCACCGATTGCCCGCAGCATCGTTGCGGGATCCAGTCCCGTCTTCTCTGCGTAGACGATTGCCTCCGTCATCGCAGCAGTTGCCCCTGCCACGGCGATCTGATTTGCTGCCTTCGTATGCTGTCCACAGCCAGCAGATCCCATGTAGACAACGTTTTCCCCAAGAACAGAAAAAATCGGCAACACGCGGTCAAATACCTCGCGTTCACCACCCACCATAATAGAGAGTGTTCCCTCGCGGGCACCGACGTCGCCTCCTGACACCGGTGCGTCAAGGAGTTGAAGGCTTTTGTCTTTTCCCTGTTCGAAAAGCTTGGCCGCAAGCGACGGTGAAGACGTTGTCATATCGATCACGATTGTCCCGGGACGCGCACAGTCAAAAACGCCTCCGTCCCCCATCATGACCTGTTCGACATCAGCCGGATAACCCACGATTGTGATCACGGCATCGGCCTCTTTCACCGCCTCCGCAATCGAATCAACACATCTCGCTCCCGTAACACAGGCAGTAACTTCGGCCTTCTCCCGCGTCCTGTTGAAGAGCGTAACATCATAACCGTCCCGGCATAAGCGCGCGACCATCGCCGCGCCCATCACGCCAGTACCAATAAAACCTATTCGTTTGAACTCCATATACCTGTTAAACCCCTCTCTCAGACATGATGAGTTCGACCTGATCTGGGTTTAGACCGACCATCGCTTCACCGAGGTCCTCTGATACATACGCCAGACGTTCAGCATCATTGAAGTGCTCACACGCTTCGACTATTGCTCGCGCGCGGCGCACCGGGTCACCCGATTTAAAGATCCCCGAACCGACAAATACACCCTCGGCACCCAGTTGGCGCATTAAGGCAGCATCAGCAGGTGTCGCGACCCCTCCGGCAGAGAAATTAGGTACGGGCAATTTACCGTGTTTGTGAACGTATTGAACAAGCTCGATCGGCACAGCAAGATCGCGTGCCCGCACGTAAAGTTCATCTTCACGAAGCGAAACAACTTCGCGGATCTGCGCGTTGATTTTGCGCATGTGTTTGACGGCCTGAACAACGTCGCCTGTTCCCGGCTCACCTTTTGTTCGGATCATCAGAGCACCTTCGGCAAGACGGCGCAAGGCCTCATCCAACCCACGAGCACCGCACACGAACGGGACATCAAATTTTGTTTTGTCGATGTGGTATACCTCGTCCGCCGGTGACAGAACTTCGCTCTCATCCACGAAATCCACACCAATGGCCTGAAGAATTTGAGCCTCAACGAAATGGCCGATACGGACTTTCGCCATCACCGGTATTTTCACTGCCTGCATAATTGCTTTGACCATGCCGGGATCACTCATTCGAGCGATGCCGCCTGCCGTTCTGATATCTGCAGGAACGCGTTCGAGCGCCATCACTGCAACAGCGCCAGCCTGTTCTGCGATCTTTGCTTGCTCAACGTTGATGACGTCCATGATAACGCCGCCTACAAGCCTTTCAGCCATTGTGCGATCAAATTGTTTCATTAGAATTTTGCCTCCATTAATTTCAAAAAAAAGACCCACATACCTGAGGTCCTATCGTACTATATCTGTTCCTTCACAGTATTGAATTAAGTATACGCCGCCTAATAAAAGAACGCAAGAAATATCATCATAACGGAAGACTCCGTATACGTCTCATTGACACACAATAACCATATCGATATTATGTTATCGATATGGGAGGTCCGTCATGGAATCAAGATCATTTTCTATCCAAACATTGCAACGTCTGCCCTATTATCTTGACTATCTTCGCAAGGTTGAGACAGAGAATGTGTCATCTACGGCTGTGGCCTCAGAATTCGGTCTCAATGAAGTCCAGGTTCGCAAGGACCTTGCGTCTGTCAGCCTCCAGGCCGGTCAGCCGCGCAAAGGATTCGCGACTCTGGCGCTCATCCGCGACATTGAGGATGTACTGGGGTATGGGCATGTCGATGAAGCGGTTATTGTCGGTGTTGGTCATCTTGGTACTGCACTCGCTAACTATAGCGGATTTGAAAATTATGGACTTAAAATTGTCGCCGGGTTTGACAAGCGCGTCAAACACGAAGAATGGCTCAACGACATGCCTATTTTCCCGGTCGATCGCATGATTCCGATAATCAGACGATTGAAAATCCGTCTCGCCATCATCACGGTTGACGCCGCCAATGCGCAATCCGTATGCGATCAGTTGGTTGAAGCCGGAACCGAGGCAATTTGGAATTTTGCCCCTTTAAAATTACGTGTATCCGATGACATTATCGTACATAACGAGAACATGGCGTGTTCGCTCGCCGTTCTGAGCAATCATCTTCGCAAGTGAGTCGCTGCCAAACAACAAATTATAAGAAGCGTGTGAGATTTCGCTACTGTTATTTGTAAAAGGCGACGGGGAGAATAGATACAATGGACATCCGCGACAATTCAATAAAAACCATCAATGTAATTGACACGAATCTTGCGAACTGCCTGGACTGTTATCGTTGCGTCCGCGCATGCCCTGTCAAAGCGATCCGGGTGACGGGCGGCCATGCGCGCGTGGTGAGCGAGCTCTGCATACAATGCGGAACATGCGTTAGCGAATGCCCGCAACATGCAAAAATCATTTACCCTTCCCTTGAAGAAGTGAAAACAATGATCGCATCGGGAGCCCGCGTAGCCGCAACCATAGCGCCTTCGTTCCCCGCTGCGTTCCCTGGATGGCAAAGTACACGCATTCCGGAGGCGCTCCGCCGTCTCGGTTTTTGTTATGTCAGCGAAACAGCAGACGGGGCAGAAGCGATCTCGCATGAATCACTCAAACAAATGGAAGTCGGCAGCATATTTACGGCCTG
>LFTF01000108.1 GCA_001512945.1 Clostridiales bacterium DTU023
GGCACCGGGCTTATTCGGTCGCACAGATGGCAGACCATCCTGCGCGGGATTTGTTCTGGCGAATACGGATTTAGATGAGCTGTCAGAGAAATATCGCAAAAAGGACAACGCATTTGCCATCCACATGCACGGCAGATGACCGTGCGAGAGAAGCCGCGCCGGTTCAGAAGGATCATAGCTTGTTCACCGTGATCAAGTGCGCGTGCCAATAGATCTTGAAATCTGCGACTGAAAAGTGAGAGGTTGCCCGCCGCGTACTCCCGCCGCATGTCGATGACCTCAACCTCAGGAAGACCACGATCGCCAATACGGTCGGGCAGCCTGAGAAGCTCAGCCGGGCCGTTCAAAGCGCGCCGGAAGGTAGAAACCTGAGGTGTTGCTGATCCGAGAACCAGCACAGCGCCGTTCATCATTGAACGAAGACGCGCGATATCAGGCGCGTAATAGCGTGGTTTCATCTCAGCTTTGTAACTCGATTCCTGTTCTTCATCAACGACAATCAGACCTATATTTTCCAAAGGGGCAAATATTGCGGAACGCGCTCCAACGACAATAGGGATCTGTTGGGCAAGCACACGTTGCCACGTCTCGTAACGGCCTGCCGGTGTGAGGCGGCTGTGCAGAATCGCGACACGGTCACCGAACCGTGATGTCAAACGGCGCGTCATCTGGGGAGTCAGAGAGATTTCAGGAACCAGAATCAAGACCTGGCGACCGCGTGCCAGTGT
>LFTF01000092.1 GCA_001512945.1 Clostridiales bacterium DTU023
CAGAAGAGACTCGGTTGCCTCAACCCTATCCAATACCTGCAGGAATGGCAGCAGGCAGGCCGACAACACGTGGCTTAACAATTTGTCCGAAATAGTGTGACCTTTCATTTACAAACGGCAAAGCGGATCGATAAGATTATAATATCCGGACGCGGCTCCTTCAAGCTGAGCGATCTCAATATATTCGTCTACTACATGAGCCTGTGATTCCGCGCAGGGGCCAAAGCCAATCGTAGGAATGTTGTGCATGCCTGCGGAAGCACTCCCATTGGTACAAAACTTATACGTCGAGACTTCGGGATCAAGCTTTGCCAAGCGAAGCGCATCCAATGAGACGTTTATCAAGTCGGAATGCTTTTCCACATCAAGACACCACGCCGGCGCAAATTTCGAGTGAGTGACCTTATATCCGGTGTAGAACTCCATCTCTATCCCCGCAATCAATGTCTCCGCCTCAAATTCAGGATCATTCTTTTTAAGCTCAGTTATCAAGGCATTGATAGGTTCAAGTACGGATTCTTCGGTGTCATCAAT
>LFTF01000053.1:0-1732 GCA_001512945.1 Clostridiales bacterium DTU023
AGTGCCTCGTGCAATCTGATACCGCATTTGTGCGTCGCTACAAGTATTCTATACAATAGGGTGTGTTAGGAATCGTTAGTGATCCCTTACGCAATTTGATAAACCGAAACACAAGAAAAGGATATCTACAATATGGAAACAAAAGTAACATTCATTTATGACTACAAAAGCATTGAACTTCCCGAGCCTCTCACGGAACTCACGCTCCCAGATATGGATGCATTCGTCAAACTTCAGTGCCAAGCTCTCGCCGAAAAACACAGTTCAATCGAGCTCCCTGAAGGGCAGATTCATGAGCTGACGGATGAAATGATTAAAAAAGAAGAGCTGCCAGGGATCGAAACAGTTGAAGGATATTGCGACGCTCTAAGGGCGGAAGTGCCTCGAGTGGTTGTTTCCGAGCAAACACATATGGTCTTGATGAACTATCTCATGCCGCAACTTGTCCAGCGGAGCACATTCGAGATCAATGACCAAGAGGCGACGCGTGAGAGCATGAAGCGTCTCGCGATATTTGAAGAGAATGCTGAAAAGAACGGCTTGACACTTACCGAAGCGGGGCGAAAAGAGTTTGGGGCCCCCACTATGGATGAAGGCGAAGTCCGCCAATACGTTCTCTATCTTGGTCGAACGAGCTTCCTGTTTCGCGTGCTGGCTCGTGAGTACCTGCACAGGCAAGGCAACGAATATGACTTGGCATCCTATTCGGGTTACGTCAAAGAATTGGTCGAAGCAGCGGGGATGCCTGAGGAGCAGGTGCGTGAACTTGTTCCCGTTCATGTCTACATGGAAGAAGTTCCCAGTCTGGTCATGCTCGATGAAATGTCTGCATGGATCGAACCGCAGATCAGTTTGACGACACAAGACTGTGCCGAGGATATCGAGGATTGATTAGTCCGTTCGCAATATGCACCATACCAGGTCTCATGCTAAAATTGCATGGGACGATCGTTTGTGTGACGGATCGATGAAATCACGGGAGAGGTTATGCTCCCGAAAGGATGGTAACCATGGCACTGTTTGAAAGAAAGATTTGCGATATTTGCGGAGCTAAATGCGGACTCCTCGGAGGGAAAAAAGTCAAAGATGGCAGACTGTGTTCCGATTGCGCGAAAAAGCAGTCACCCTATCTCACGAGTAGAAAGAACTTCACGGTTGAGGAGATGAAGCAGCACCTCGACGACAGAGCGAAAAACATGGAGATCATCGAGGCTTTTGATCCAACAAGGACAATCGGATCGTCACTCAAACTCTATCTTGATGACGATCGCGGTCTCTGGTTTGTCACAAAAGCGCGGCGTTACCAGGATGTCAATCCCGACGTCTTCACCGCTGACCAGGTGCTCGGTGCGCGTGTTGATATTGTGAAGAGCACACGGATTGAAACACTTGAGCCTGCCGAGCCTGCTCGGGACGGAAAACCCGCCAAGCCGGCAAAGACCAAAGAAGTCACCGAATACAACTTTTTCGTTCTGCTCGATGTGTCACATCCCTGGGTAAACCAGATGCGTCTTCAGGTCAATAATTCCTCAATTGCCGGTGGTGTGTACCACCCTGACTACAAGGAAGCAGACCGTGATGCCAATGAAATCGTGAACGCGTTGGTTGAAATGCGTGACGGTGTCATGATCGAAAAGAAAGAAATGGCTAAACCTAAGCAACGCGTTATTTGTCCGAATTGTGGCGCGACGACCATGCCTGACGAAAATGGATACTGTGAATACTGTATGGG
>LFTF01000053.1:1751-2431 GCA_001512945.1 Clostridiales bacterium DTU023
TTCGAGATGATTGTTAGAGCCTATGCCGTGCCGCATCCTCCGATTATTTTACCGGAGGTTGGCCGCGGTGAAGAAATAAAAATTGACAAGACAGTTGCGGCTTTCAGACGCATGGCGCGCGAAATCGCAGAAATTGCGCCCGACACAATCTTCATGTCATCTCCTCACGCTCCGATGTTTGCCGATGGCTTTTTCATTGCGGATGGGGATCGCGCAGAAGGTGACCTGCGGTCGTTCGGTATCGCCAGCGTCCGTGAAGAGGTCGCGCTCGACCGGACATTTTCATCGCAACTTCATAAAACACTGAGTGAACAGGGAATTACCGCGTCTGTGATGCCGCCCGGAAGGGGAGGTCTTGATCACGGAACTCTGATTCCTTTGCGTTTTATTCACGAACAGTACAAAGAATTCAAACTAGTCTTGACGGGCGTGTCTCTCGTGTCCGATTCCACACACCGCGAAGTGGGGCGCGCAGTCGCCCGAGTGGCAAATGAACTTGGTCGGCGTGTCGTCTACATCGCGAGCGGGGATTTGTCGCACGTCCTGAAAAAGGATGGCCCGTATGGCTTTAGACCACAAGGTCCACGGCTTGACGAGGAGATCGTCCGTATTTTTCGAACGGGAGACCTTGAGGCGTTATTTGATTTTGATCCGCTACTCGTGGAAAATGCTGCGGAATG
>LFTF01000003.1:0-1849 GCA_001512945.1 Clostridiales bacterium DTU023
TCGGGCACTGAATCATTGGATGACTTTCTCGACACCTTGCACAACAGGCAACTCGCCGTTTCAGCCATGGCATTCATGGACGCGTGGAATCTCGATCTTGACCGACTTCGCGACTGCTATATCCATATCGCGGACGGCCACAAGCTCATTCCATTTTGCGCTTATAATTTGACCGCCCAGGATGGGCGGACGCTTTACCGGTAATCAGGATGTCTGGTCTTCTATGAAACGCACATCGCTTGACCAATGGATCAAAAGCAAGCACGATCTCGATACGAGTGACCGTTCTGCCGTTGAGCAGTATCAGCTCCGAAGAATCCGGTCGTTGTGCGATTATGCCCATTCTCATTCAAAACTGTACGCGCGTCTTTATCATAACTTTGACCTTCCCGAATCAATGGAAGCGTTTTCGCATTTCCCGATGACCACGGCAAGTGACCTCGCACAGCGTGCGCATGAATTTCTGTGTGTCAGTCAAAGTGAGATCACGCGCATCGTGACGCTTCAAACATCCGGGACAACTCAACCATCTAAACGCGTCTATTTCACGCGTCAAGACATTGACCTGACGCTTGATTTCTTCGAACACGGCATGAAAACGCTTTGTGGCCCGGGAGACTCGGCACTTATTTTGTTCCCGGCTAAAACGCCGGACAGTGTCGGCGCGCTGCTTGCGATCGCCTTAGAAAAACTCGGTCTCACTGTCTGTTGCGCCACGCCGGAGTATGCCGAGGACATTTTTCAAAAACAGACGGTCGACATCGTCTGCGGTCCCGCGTCATGGATTTTTAAAGTGGCGCACCAGACAACAGATTGCCCGGTGCGCAATGTTCTTTCGAGTAGCGAGGTGTTGAGCGAAGACATGAGAGCAGAACTCACACGATGCTGGGGAGCGGAGATCTTTGACCATTACGGCATGACGGAGACGGGACTGGGCGGTGCCGTCGAATGCGGAGCACATCAAGGGATGCACATTCGAGAAAATGATCTTTATTTTGAGACGATCGCACTCGACGGGAGTGCTTTGCCGGACGGGGAAGAGGGCGAACTCGTCGTCACGACTCTGACGCGCACGGGCATGCCGTTTATCCGATATCGAACAGGTGATAGGGGTGTCATAACACGTGAACGCTGTTCCTGCGGCAGCTTGATCCGACGAATTTTATATGTCCGGCGCATTGAAGCGGTGCCTTGAACGTAGTTTCACATGTAAAAAAGGTAATTGCTCGGAAAATAGGCGCTTTAACACGCTTTATTTTGGAGAATGAGATAGATTGATACGATTTTGCCTCGATCAAGAAGAAATGGCAGGACCGCTGTGTTCTATAAAAGAATTGTATGACAATTGCAAACTTTACAAAGATAAGATCATAGCGCGTTTAACTAGTTCTGCAGAAATTGTCTTATATGCTTTAAGGGCTTCATCTATATCTATATCTAAGATAGATCCATCTTGATAAACAATAATTCTATTTGATTTTCCATCACGCAGACACTCTATAGCATGTATTCCCATAAAACTTGCCATTTGTCGGTCACGTGCACTTGGACTTCCCCCTCTTTGTAAATGTCCCAATATGGTTGTCCTTGATTCTATTCCCGTCATTGATTCGATAATCTCTGCCATTTTAATAGTATCTCCGACACCTTCGGCAACAATAACTATATAATGTCGTTTACCTCTATTCTTGGCATCCAAAAGAGGCTTAATTAAATTCTTTTCTATCGTATGGGCAATCTCGGGGATTAAGACGACTTCGGCTCCACAGGCTATTCCTACATTTAACGCTATATGCCCTGCTTGCCGTCCCATAACTTCTATTATATTGCACCGTTCGTGTGATGAAGC
>LFTF01000003.1:1904-4677 GCA_001512945.1 Clostridiales bacterium DTU023
GTGTGCAAGATCTCTGGCGCCACGAAAGGAGCCGTCTCCACCGATAATCACTACAGCGTCTAAGTTAAACACACGCGCCATTTCTACTGCTCTCACTACGCCGTCTTCCGTGTTAAAAGACTCGCTCCTTGCAGTTTGTAAAAATGTTCCTCCGCGCTGAAGTTTTTCAGAAACATCCCTATTATCGAGACCATCTATTTCACCTTTTAGAAAACCATGAAACCCTCGCCTTATCCCGAATGTTTTAATCCCGTAATAACTCCCCGTCCTTACAACTGCTCTTATGGCTGCATTCATTCCCGGTGCATCACCGCCACTTGTCAGCACCCCAATATTTTTTATTTGTTTTTCTTGTAGTTCCATATATCCTCCATAAAGATTGGTTTGTAATTCGATGCTAGGTTTGATGAAAGATTACCACAGGTGACTCTATATGAAACCAAATCTGTAAATTCAAATGTAGCAGCCAAATCCGTCGTTTTTATACTTACGCCGTCTCTAATCGGCGCCTCTATCCAAGATTCGTATATAATCAAGTATGATTGTTTAACTAGCAGGCGCTTTGGCGCGCCTTATTTTTGGAGGGTGAGATGGATCGATACGATTTTACCTCGATCGAGAAGAAATGGCAGGATCGTTGGGAAGCGACCGGTGTGTTCCACGCCGACCAGCCAAAGGACGACTACACGCCGGATAAGGAAAAATATTATTGTCTGGTAGAATTCCCGTATCCTTCCGGTGAAGGGCTGCACGTCGGCCATCCGAGGAGCTACACAGCGCTCGATCTCGTTGCGCGCAAGAAGCGTCTCGAGGGTCTAAACGTTCTTTATCCCATGGGATGGGACGCGTTTGGGTTGCCCACTGAGAATTACGCTGTCAAAAACAAAATTCATCCGTCTGTTGTCACGAAAACGAATATCGCTCGCTACAAAGCACAGTTGCAATCGCTGGGATTCAGCTTTGACTGGTCGCGCGAGATCAATACAACCGATCCCGAGTATTACAAATGGACTCAGTGGATTTTCCTGCAGCTCTATAAGCACGATCTTGCCTATAAAAAGGAGATGTCAGTCAACTGGTGTCCCGCCTGCCTGATTGTCCTCGCGAATGAGGAAGTGATTGACGGCAAATGTGAGCGGTGCGGTGCGGACACAACGCACAAAGTGAAAAGCCAGTGGATGCTCAAGATCACGGATTACGCGCAGAAGCTTCTCGATGGCCTCGACAAGGTTGATTTCATTGACCGCGTCAAGGCACAACAGCGCAACTGGATTGGCAGGAGCACTGGCGCTGAGATCAGCTTCGGAACAACCGCAGGCGACGCTCTGCCGGTATTCACGACACGCCCGGACACACTCTGGGGCGCGACGTATATGGTGATGTCGCCCGAGCACGAACTGCTCGCGAACTGGTTGGCCCAGGGGTTGCTGGATAATGCTGACGAGGTCGAAGCCTATCGCAATGAAGCCAAGCGTAAATCGGAATTTGAGCGCACAGAACTCAATAAAGACAAAACAGGCGTCTGCCTTGAGGGTGTCAGAGGCATCAATCCCGGCACCAAAGAGGAAATCCCGGTCTTTATTTCAGATTATGTGCTCACGACATATGGCACGGGCGCGATTATGGCGGTTCCGGGACACGATGACCGCGACTATGAGTTCGCGAAAGTTTTCGATCTTCCGATTATCTGCGTGGTCGAAGGCGGGGACATCAGTGAAAAGGCCTTTACCGATATCGCAACGGGAATCATAGTCAATTCTGGTTTTATTGACGGGCTCAGCGTTCAGGAAGCCATTGAACGCGTGATCGAATGGCTTGAGAAAGAAGAAATTGGTCATCGCAAAATCAATTACAAGCTCAGAGACTGGGTGTTTTCACGCCAGCGCTATTGGGGAGAACCTATCCCCATGGTGCTTTGTGAGACATGCGGTTGGCAGCCCCTTCCCGAAGAAGAGCTCCCGCTCCGCTTACCGGAGGTTGGGTCGTATGAACCCACAGAAACAGGCGAATCACCGCTGGCAAATTTTACTGAATGGGTAAATACGACTTGCCCGAAATGTGGCGGTCCTGGCACGCGTGAGACAGATACGATGCCCAACTGGGCGGGATCATCCTGGTATTTCATTCGCTATGCGGATCCGCACTGTGAAACGGGTATGGCCTCGAAAGAGGCACTCGATTACTGGCTGCCGGTCGACTGGTACAACGGGGGAATGGAACACACAACGCTTCATTTGCTCTACTCGCGTTTCTGGCATCAATTCCTATACGACCAGGGATTTGTACCTGTGCCTGAACCGTATCTGCGCCGAACGAGTCATGGCATGATTCTCGGCGAGAACAGCGATAAGATGTCGAAATCGAGGGGTAATGTCGTCAATCCGGACGATATCATCGAGGAATACGGCGCTGACACATTGCGGCTCTACGAAGTATTTATCGGAGATTTTGAGAAACCGGCTCCCTGGAGCACTCATTCGATCAAAGGGTGTTCACGATTTCTCGACCGTGTCTGGGCCTTGCAGGACAAGGTTGTCAAGGGGGATGCCTATCGCCCTGAGGTTGAGACGCTGGTTCACCAGACGATCAAGAAGGTATCAAGTGACATCGACACGTTGAAAGGCAATACGGCGGTTGCCCAACTCATGACACTGACCAATCGCTATGACGAAGTCGGCGGCGTCAACGACGCGGAGTTCAAAACGCTCCTGCTACTGCTCAACCCTTTCGCGCCGCATATAACAGAAGAGATATGGGAACGCCGCGGTTATCC
>LFTF01000003.1:4796-6539 GCA_001512945.1 Clostridiales bacterium DTU023
CGCATCATCAAGGAGATTTACGTTCCGGGAAGGCTCATCAATATCGTTGTCGCAAAGTGATGAATTGATGGGGTGACGGCGACACTGATGTAATTTTGCAGACCGATTGACACGCCCCGCGAACTGTGAGAAACTGTCAAATAATTGAATAATGATAAAGGCAGTGATGGGAAGAGTAAGCTAGCTGGTATCGAACAGAGAACCCGGGAAGGTGGAAGCGGGACGAGACCGAAAGCTGAACATGGCCCCTGAGCCGCAGAATTGAGAACATACTGGGGAACGCCATTAGTTCCACAGAACGATATGTAGTTAGGTTCTGACGGGTGCGCCCGTGATAGCGCCAGAGTATGATGGTACTCCTTGAGGTCTGTATTGTGAGATGCAGGCGAAACTGGGTGGTAACACGACGCATATGTGCGCTCGTCCCGGGATCTTTTTAAGAAAGATTCCGGGGCGGGCGTTTTTTATTTGGCCGGATCTGGAAACAAGAAAGGGAATGGGAGCCAGTGAGTATTTTATCGGTAAAAAACCTGAGCAAATCGTTTGCGCTCGATGGCGAGACGATCAAGGCGGTGGACGATGTCACATTCTCGGTCAATCAAGGAGAGATCTTCGGACTGATCGGTTTGTCCGGAGCGGGAAAATCGACTCTCGTGCGCTGTCTCAATTTGCTGACGAAGCCGGACGAGGGAGAAGTGTGGTTTGAAGGGTTGAATCTTGTCAATCAAGCGGAGGAGATGCTGCGCGAAAAACGCCGTGAGATGGGCATCATATTTCAGCATTTTAATCTGTTTATGAGAAAAACAGTCCGGGAAAACGTCGCCTATCCATTGCGCATCGCGGGCAAACAAAAGTTTGAGATCGATGCGCGCGTGGACGAGCTTCTCGATTACATCGGGCTGAGCGCTCATGCGCGCTCATATCCAGCGGAGCTCTCCGGAGGTCAGAAACAGCGCGTGGCGATTGCCCGGGCGCTCGCTCTCAATCCACGTCTCCTCCTCTCGGATGAGGCGACCTCGGCGCTCGATCCCGTTAACACGGAGCTGGTCGTCACTATGCTCAAGCGTGTCGTTGAAGACCTCGGGATTGCGGTTGTTTTGATTACGCATCAGATGGAAGTGGCTAAAGTGCTCTGCGACCGCGTAGCCGTTATGGAACAGGGGAGGATCGTCGAAGAGAACACCGTGGAAGCGCTGTTTCTTCAACCGCGCGAAGCGGCAAGCAGGAAGCTCGTGCGCGGGTTCGATGAAAATATCCCGCTGGAACACTTTGCGTCACTGGCGACGGGACCTGTTTACAGGCTTGGTTTTCGAACTGATTCTGTGATGCGCCCCTTGGTCTCGGATATTTCCAGACGCTTTGACATCGGCGTCAATATCCTGGCGGGCAATATTAACGCGCTCGTATCGGGCGATGTCGGCTATCTTATCGTCTCTTTTGACGACGAATCAGAGGGTGTTGTTGCGGCTATCGACTCGCTGAAAGGGCAAGGCGTGGAGATGATTCGCCTGACAAATGGTGAATCCCAAGGAATCCTTCACCATACAAAGGGAGGACTCGTGTCATGAATGACTTTTTGAAGGCGACATCCGAGACACTCCTGATGGTGGGCGCGAGCAGCCTATTTTCCGTACTAGTCGGGCTTCCTCTCGGGGTAGCGCTCGTCTTGACGAGGCCGGAAGGCTTGCTACCAAAACCGCCCTTTTATCGTGTGCTTGATTTTGTCATCAACGTCCTGAGATC
>LFTF01000003.1:6567-10960 GCA_001512945.1 Clostridiales bacterium DTU023
GCAACGATCGTGCCGCTCGCGGTTGCGGCGATCCCTTTTGTCGCGCGCATTATGGAACAAAGCCTGCTTGAGGTTGATATCGGTGTCCTGGACGCCGGACTCGCGTGCGGCGCTCGAGTCGGACAACTCGTCCGGACCGTCCTCATCCCGGAGGCACTGCCGGCGCTCGTCAACGGGGTAACGATCACGGTCATCAATATCATCGGGAACTCGGCCATGGCAGGCGCGATTGGCGGGGGAGGTCTAGGGGACCTCGCCATCCGCTATGGTCTTTACCGACGCGACTCAGCCAAACTTTTGATCGCGGTTGTGATCATGGTTGTGATTGTTCAGATTGTCCAGCTTCTCGGTCGGACGGTAGAGAATAGTCTGCGCCGTGATCTGCCGGAAGTGTCGCTTTAATGTACAAAGCTGATTATAGAAAACATTTTAAATTGTTAGGAGAAAAAGAAAATGAGTGGAAAACAAAGAGCTAAAATTGCAGGCCTGGTGTGTGTTTTGCTGGTAGTAACCTTACTTATGCTGACAGCCGGATGCGCTAGAAAAAAAGATGACAGTAAGATCATCATCGGAGTGAGCCCGGCGCCGCACGCGGATATTGTGGCACAAGTGGTTGAGGAATTGAAAACACAAGGGATCACCGTCGAGATTCGTGAGTTCAACGATTACAAAACGCCAAACATCGCGCTGTCCGACGGAGAGATCGACGCGAACTTTTTCCAGCACATCCCGTATTTCGCGGATGAAAACAGTGTGGGAAAATTCGGCTTAGAGGTGCTGGGAGGCATCCACATCGAACCGATGGCGCTCTTTTCAACCAAACATGCCTCACTTGCCGAGCTTCCCGACGGCGCGGAGATCATGCTCCCCAACGACACAACGAATGAGGGACGCGCACTGCTACTCCTCGAGCAGGCAGGACTGATCACACTCAAAGCCAGCGCTCAGGGCAGTACGGCGACACCCGCCGATATTGAGAACAATCCAAAGGGTTTAAAGTTCACAGAACTGGAAGCCGCGACGATCCCGCAGGCATATCGCGATGCCGATGCCGCGGTGATCAACGGCAACTACGCGATCGAACATGGGCTGAACCCGGTTAGCGATTCGCTAGTGATAGAAGATTCGTCCAGTCCGTATGTCAATATTATTGCGGTCAAAGATGGTGACGCGAGCAGAGAATCACTTCAAAAACTTCTCAAAGCGCTTCAGAGTGACAAGGTGAAAAGTTTCATCGAAGACAAGTACAAAGGTGCCGTGATCCCAGCATTCCAATCCAAGGAGACAGCCGATAAACTGGTCGACCAATACAAGCCATAGATCAAACTTTCAATCGTGAGTCGGGATGCCGCAGATATCTCTTTCCTGTATTATAGAGATTAATACTCAGGCATTCCGAACGATTCAAGGAGAATTTGATATGAACCGGCTTCTGATCCGAAACGCGCAGGCAATTGTCACGGTGGACTACAATGACCGTGTCCTGGAGGGAGCGAACCTCTACATCGAAGACAATGAGATCATCGCGATCGACTGCGAGGAGCGTGAAGCTGACCAGGTGATCGACGCGAGCGGGTGTTTCGTCTATCCCGGTTTGATCAATACACACCACCATCTCTACCAAACATTTACACGGAATTTGCCCCAAGTTCAGAATATGGAATTGTTTCCCTGGCTGACGGCGCTTTACGAAATCTGGCGTCATTTGGACGATGAAGCTGTCTATTACAGTTCGTTGACGGGGATGGGCGAACTTGTCCGTTACGGGTGCACTACGTGCCTAGACCATCACTATGTCTTCCCTAGACATGGGAAGCAGAACTTCATCGCCATGCAGTTCAAGGCGGCAGAAGAGCTGGGTGTTCGGCTCCACGCGACACGCGGCAGTATGTCGCGTGGCAAAAAAGACGGCGGTCTTCCGCCGGACGACCTCGTTCAAGATGTCGACGTCATTCTCGAGGACAGTGAATCGCTTGTCAGAGAATTTCATGACGCACGGCGTTTCTCCATGCGGCAGGTCGCGTTGGCGCCCTGCTCTCCATTCAGTGTGACAACGGATTTATTGAAAGAGACGGCTGTGCTTGCACGCAAGCTGGGTGTTCGACTCCACACGCATGTCTGTGAAACCAAGGATGAGGAGCAGTTTTGTCTCGATCTCTTTGGCAGACGTCCTCTTGAATACATGGAGGAGTGCGGGTGGCTCGGTGACGACGTCTGGTACGCCCACGGCATTCACTTCAATGACGCTGAACTCGATCGCCTGATGGAAACTAAAACCGGTATCGCGCATTGTCCCGTCTCCAATATGAAACTTTCGTCGGGTGTGTGCCGCGTGCCGGAGATCCTTGAAAGAGGTATTCCTTTGGGGCTTGCGGTCGACGGCAGCGCGAGCAATGACTGCTCCAACCTTCTGGCAGAGATCCGCGCGGCGTATCTCTTACACCGGCTGACCTGGAGTTCGAAGGCGCCTTCCGGATACGATTGCCTCAAGATCGCTACGCGTGGCAGTGCGTCACTGCTTGGCAGAACGGATGTCGGTTATCTCGCGCCGGGTATGGCAGCAGATTTATTCTTACTCGATATGAAGTGCCTTGAGGCGGTTGGATCGGATCTCGATCCCGCCAATTTTCTCGGGACGGTCGGATTTTCAAAACCTGCCAAGATTGTCATCATCGACGGCAAGGTTGTCTCAGAGAATGGCACGCTATGCGGGATCGACGAACCGGAGGTTGTCCTACAGGCGAAGAAGAAAGTTTTGAGCATGCTAGATCACGCGGAGTAAAAGAGGAACAATATGAAAACAATCGGATTAATCGGCGGAATGAGTTGGGAGAGCACGGTCACTTATTACCAGCTAATCAACCAAACAATAAAAAAAGAGATGGGAGGACTACACTCCGCCAAAATTTTACTGTACAGCGTTGACTTTGCTGAAATTGAACAATACCAGGCAGAGGGTGAATGGGAGAAGAGCGGCGAGATTCTTGGCGCGGTTGCAAAAAATCTGCAAAAAGCAGGCGCGGACTTCATTGTTCTTTGTACCAATACAATGCACAAAGTTGCTCCCCAGATTTTAGAGCAGATCAGCATTCCGATGATTCATATAGCGGAGGCAACCGCCGATGTGTTGATTGAGGCTGGCATACAGACAGTCGCGTTACTGGGCACGAAATACACTATGACGCAAGATTTTTACAAAGAAAAGCTCATCGAGCGAGGACTGACTGTAGTCGTTCCCGATGAGCAAGGCATTGAGCGGGTTAACCACATTATTTATAACGAATTATGTCTGGGTGCCATTTCTGATGAATCTCGTGAAGAATTTATAGGCATTATCAATCAGTTAAAAGACAACGGGGCAACAGGGGTGATCCTGGGCTGCACAGAAATCGGCTTGTTAATCCATCAAGAAGATTCGCCGATCCCCGTATTTGATACGACGGAAATCCACGCAAGACAAGCCGCTTTGGAAGCTATTAAATAGCCCCAGTTGGAACATGCATTTGTGTGAAACATATAACGAAGAGTCGTTTAGATGAAAAAAATGATGCCCTATTTGTTGCGGTGGTTGGAATTCTGTTAGTTGTATCTACCGTATTTTTGATATTTGTTTGTGCGAGGAGACTTATTTTAAAGCACAAGATTGACGGCACATGAACACAGAAGATGGCTCAGAAAAATTGGTCATCAGGCAATGCTATTTGATTTATACTCACGAGACACTTGGTATAAAGGAGATCCACCTTTATGTGACCAAACATTATGATTTTGAAGACAAAACATTCTATTTAAAACCATCGAAGCTCAATAGGATAAGATTGCTTGAACCGTACGATCAAATCGAATACCGTAGTGGAAGTCTATTCGGAAGCCTGTTGATTCACGATCTCGGGGTTAAGACATGGGAACTTCCAAGGGAGCGGTAACCTGCTGCGACAAACCATTATTGGTTGCGAGTATCGAATGTTGTATTTGAAAAAAGGGAAGGCGCGGTGAATATGGAAATATTTGTATTAGTTTTGCTGGCGTTGTCCCTGGTTGTGCTCATTTTTGTTGTCGCATACAAACTCATTCCTGAGACAAACGTCATAAAAATGAAGTTCAAATTGAAGCAAAAACTCATTGGTACATGGATAACAGAAGACGGCGAAATAAAGTTGGTAATCAATCATAGCTATCTCATCTATTCAGATGATTACAATGGCATGAAGGAACGTCACTTTTACAGAACGGAAGACTTCAAGTTTAAAGAAGGTAAATTTGTAGTGAAACCCGTGAAGTTTGACAAAAGACACGTATTTGGATTGTTCGAAAAAATCAAATACAGTAATGATACTCTGGTCGGCAGGATATTAGTTTCCGATGTAGGCGTTTCGGAGTGGGAATTACGCAA
>LFTF01000104.1:0-1361 GCA_001512945.1 Clostridiales bacterium DTU023
ACAATGAATATTACGCGCTGGCCTACAACATGACACAAACAACACCCGGCTCAACGATCTGACTGTTTGTCCCAAACGGCCGGCACGCTCTCAGGCGGCGAGCAGCAGATGCTCGCTATCGGGCGCGCCCTGATGAGTAAACCGAAGATGTTGCTCCTTGATGAGCCGTCCATGGGACTTTCGCCGCTTCTTGTCGGTGAAGTCTTCCGCCTGATTCGGGAGATCAATGGAGCAGGCATGACCATTCTGCTGGTTGAACAAAACGCGAAAATCGCTCTCACACTCGCTTCAAGAGGATACGTCCTTGAGACGGGGAGAATCACGATGGAGGGCGACACCGCCGACCTCATTGACAACGAGGATGTCAAACGCGCCTACCTTGGCGGCAAGACGGCTACCAGCTGATGTGAACGATCCGGGTAACCGGATTCATACGGACCTGCGTCGGCTGCAATTTCTTAAGACAAAATATCCCGCCAAATATAAAAAACTCTCCGGTTGACGGGTCCGCCACGTGGGCAGACCCGCCGTCCGGAGAGCCTTCGTTTACGCAGAACCGCAGTCAGGCGCTATTTCGAGTAGTTGTACACTCTCTTCTTCCAAATGACGAGCAGAGTAATGGACATCGCCAGCAGGAACAAGCCGAGCCATATGAATGCCGAAGGCGTTTCGCCGGGGGCCGGGACTACAATGTCGTCCCCTTCCGTCTTCTCATAGGCGTTGTTGAATTCGGTATCATCTGAATAGACGATGTCCAGATCAAGTTCGCCTTCACCCGCATCCGACACGGTGACCGTCACCGTTACTTCGAGCGGATCGTATGTCATGCCGAGCTCCGTACCCTTCACCTCCGTGATCGTGTATTGGGTCACCGTGCCGATGGCAGTTTCATCGTACACGATTTCATCGAACACGACCTTGCCCTTGGCATCGTTCTTCGCCGTTGCGACGACCTTGCCTTCACAGTCTTTTAACTCGAATGTAAACTCGTCGGCTTTTAGCTCACGGCCTTCAAGTGACTTGATCACATGCGCAACCCAGCTTCCCGAAGCCGCGTACGTGTTGTCAAATTGAGGTGCTTTATCGTATTCGGTGACAAATGCCAGTTCACCGTTTCCGGCGTCCTGGACAAGAACTGTCACCTCCACAGCAAGCGGCTCATATGTCATGCCAAGCTCAGTGCCAGCTGTTTCCACAATTGTGTAGGTGTACGTCATGCCGATGTCCGCCTGATCGTACGCAATGGCGCCAAACACGACCTTGCCGTCGATTGTGTTCTCAACCGTCTCAAGGAGTCCGCCTTCGCCGTCTTTCAGCTCAAACGAGAACTCTTTATCTTTTAAAATCCGGCCCGTAAGAAC
>LFTF01000104.1:1454-1732 GCA_001512945.1 Clostridiales bacterium DTU023
GTCTGGAGGATCTCGCCTTCGCTGTCTTTCAGATCAAAGGAGAATTCCTGACCTTTAAGATCGCGGCCGCCCGCGTCGAGCACTTTGGATACTCGGGGTCTCCAGCTGCCGGAAACCTCGTATGTGTTATTAAACACCTTGTCATCCGAGTAGGTGACATTCACTTTTAGTTCGCCATCGCCCAGGTCGGTGACCGTGACGGTCACAGTAACCTCCAGGTCTTCATCGTATGTCATGCCCGTTTCCGGTTCGTCCGGTTTGCGCTCCACAATGGTGTA
>LFTF01000131.1 GCA_001512945.1 Clostridiales bacterium DTU023
GTGTTTCTGGCATGCTTAATAAAAGTGGGATTCTCAAGATCAAATCGATACCTACATAAATGACAAACACATATTGCGGGCCAATTTTATCCCAAATAAGACCTCCGACCAACGCCATCCCGGCTGCAGAGAGTGCTTTGACGAGTCGATTGATCCCCAACCATCGCCCCATTTGTTCTGCAGGAACCAACTCCACCTCGATGGCCCCCGTGATTGGACCTATGATGTAGTAAAAACCTAGGAAAATACCAGATGTTATTAAAAATGTGGGCGATGGGACCCAGATTAGGATCAAATTGGCAAGCCAAAATAGCGGTATAAGGATGAGTAAGATTTTTTTACGGCCGATTTTGTCTGCGATTACGCCAACTGGTAATCCGAATATAATCGTGGTAAGGGCAGTCGCTGTAACCATGGCTCCCAGGATATATCCGCTTGCACCTTTTGCTTCTTGTGCAAAAACTTGAGTGAAAGGAATAACCATCCCGTATGGAAGATTGTTGAGTGCTCCAATAAATAGCCATTTTTGCGCGCTGCGATTGCCCTTAAGCATTTTTATGCCATCTATTATCATATGTGTACCGGGATTACTTTTTGATACCCATTTGCGATTGGATAGCTGAGTCCAAACAAGAATCAGTGAAAGTGTTGATATGGTGACCGCCACATAAAACAGGGGTCTGATGCCTGTGACATTAACTCCGCCAAAGTGCGCTACCAGGAAAGCCGCAATCATAGGCCCCGCGATACCCAAAAATCCGGCTGCCACAGTTTCACAAAGCATCATGCCTCTGGCTCGATCTTTGTTTTGCAAACTATTTCCACATATCGTCGCGCAACTGTGTCCCGAACTACCCTGCCCTATCCAATAAATGGTCATAGCCAAGACGCAAATCAACCAGTTTGGCGCGAGAGCATAAATCAGGTAAGCGGTCATCAGCATGCTTATTCCAAAGAGATATACTTTTTTGGGACCATTCCGGTCAATAAGCACACCCATAAATGGGCCAAGTAGGCCTGCTATCACCATGCTGATACTGTTGACCAGACCAAGTTGGGTCTTTGTGGCGCCAAGCGCAACAATGTAGATCGAAAGGTAGGGTACGACCATCTGGTATCCAAATCTCTCTAGAGAAGATCGGGCGACGGTGACTTTCCAATCGTGATCCTGTCTTTTCCAGAATCGGAAAATGCCTGTCAATACGTTTGTTCGAGCCGTCGTCTTGGTTTCCTCTTTGGTATTCATACTGACAATATCGTATCCCTTCGCGTTATGTACAAATAGTTAAATGTATTTCAATATTGTCCTTCGACCAAGCGAATATGTCAATTAATTATTTATGGGCTTGTATCTGACACAAGATACCGTGATCATTATCATAAAGAAAACCCCCGAAGACCTTGAGCCTTGGGGGTTAACTTGGTACACCATCGGGGATTCGAACCCCGGACCCACTGATTAAGAGTCAGTTGCTCTGCCGACTGAGCTAATGGTGCGAACAACGGTTATTATAAGAGCAGATATTTAATTTGTCAAAGCTCGAATTTTTCTTTTGCTTTCGCGAAACATTCAAGCGCAAAATCAAGCTCTTCTTTGGTGTGAGCAGCCGATACCTGTGTCCGGATACGTGCCTTACCTTGCGGGACAACCGGGAATTTGAACGCGATGACGTAAACGCCCAGACCGAGCAGGTAGTCGGCAACCGCGATCGCTTTCACGGCGTCATAAATCATAACGGGAACGATCGGGTGAACGCCGGGAATGATGTCAAGCCCATTTCGTTCGAGACCCTCTCTAAAATACTTGGTATTTTCGTTGAGACGATCAATCAGAACGTGATCGCGATCTAACAATTCAAGCACTTTCAGCGATGTGGACACAATAGCCGGAGCCAGTGTATTAGAAAAAAGATAAGGTCTGCTCTTCTGACGCAGCCAATCGATCACAGGCTTCTTTGACATCGTAAAGCCGCCAGAAGCACCTCCCAAAGCCTTGCCAAGCGTACTTGTCATGATATCAATCCGTCCTATGACACCACAGTATTCCGGTGTTCCGCGACCTGTCGCGCCAACAAACCCTGATGCGTGTGAATCATCTACCATCACAAGCGCGTCGTACTGTTCGGCAAGATCACAGATAGACTTCAAGTCAGCGATAATACCATCCATGGAAAACACGCCATCAGTCGCGATGAGTTTGATGCGCGCGCCATTTGTGTCCGCTTCTTTGAGACGCTCTTCCAGTTCGACCATGTCGTTATTGTGGTAAAGATAGCGCTTCGCTTTGCTGAGCCGAACACCGTCAATGATACTGGCATGATTCAACCGGTCACTGATCACCGCGTCTTGCTCTGTTAGAATCGTCTCGAACAATCCGCCGTTGGCATCAAAACACGATGAATACAAAATAGTATCTTCGAAGCCGAAAAATTGCGCCAGTTCTCGCTCGAGATTTTTATGCTGAACCTGTGTACCACAGATAAAGCGTACAGAAGACAGACCGTATCCCCAAACGTCATAGCTGTCAATTGCAGCCTTACGCAGTTCTTCGTTGTTGGCCAAGCCAAGATAATTGTTGGCACACATATTGATAAGTCCCTTCTTATCTTGCGTGTCAATCTTGCTTCCCTGCGGTACTGTCAGCACACGTTCCTCACTGTAAACACCCGCCAATTTCAAAGCTTCAAGTTCCTTTGCGATAAAACTGATTCCTGTTTTCATAATCAATCCCTCTTCCTTTTGTGTCGCGCCTGAACGCTATCCCACTAAAATATTATATTGTTTAATTACGCCATTTACAATTCTATCGAATCATCCAATATCATAAACCTTCATTTTTCTTGTCTTCGCAATCTCAGTTAACTGCGGATCATGCGTAAAATATATTACCTGTCGGCCTGTTTCAAGCGTCCATTCTTCTAACGTGCTTACCAATTCGTCCTGAAGTGAATACTCATCTGGAATTTTCGGATTCATCCATATGAGCGGGAAAACCATTGTCTGTTGCTGACCTTGTAGACTAGATAATGCGAGACGAAACGCCATATAGCGGAGCTCCGAAGGTGAAGACAAAAATATAGAATCATCAATCGTCTCGGTCAGCGACTCAGGGATCGCCTTCAGATCAAGCGATTTTGGAGTTCTCATCGCAATTCCCGGAGCTGACACGGGTTCCATTTGCAATGTTTTACCGGAACGACGCCCCATCAATCGAGTAATGTAGCCAGCCGTGCGAGCCATACACAACATGACATCGATTTCCGTCCATGAGGCAAGCAGTTCCTCAAGCCAAGCAATCGCGCTGGACAACCTTAAGAGGTCATTGCGCGCCTCGAAAACGGATTCTTGCAACGCGTCTCTTTTGCGATCAAGACTTCCAATGGTGACCGATGCTTCCCGAGATACTTTTAAGATGGACTTTTCGTCCCTAATTTCAGTTGAAAGCTTGTCGATCCGGCCGCCAATCTCCGTTCTTTGATCTGAAATTTGACGCATACGTTCCGGATCATAGAAGAGCTCTTTAGTGTAGACGCTATTGTCCGATTGACCAGGGCAATTGAAATCACCGTATAGTTTCTGGCAGACGTTCTCATATTCACGGAGCATTTCATCGTCAGACCGACCATGCTTGAGTTCTGCAATTCGCCTCAATAAATCGGATACTGTCTCATTGTATTTCGCACTTGAATCGCGCTGTCGCGACAGCGTGATAATAATATCGTCAATTTCATCAATTTCACTTGGACCGGCATATTGACTCACGGACCGAAGCAAGTCTGCACGTGTATAGCGAAGATTGCGATTGAGCATCTCCACTCGAATACCTAGTTGGGAGTCTTCTTGTTCAAGCGCTTCAATCAATTCTCCATACTCAGCAAGCTTAACAAGTGATGATGAGATCAATGAGTCAATGTATCGAATTTCTTCTTGAATATTATCATGTTCAGCTTGCTCATTGAGAACCCCTCGTTGCTGTCGCATATCCTCGTAACCACTGAGCAGTTTCCGTACGGGAACAACGATGGCAATCAGGAGTGAGACGCCAATCAACACAATGCCCGGTGTCGTGTAAAAAAGAGTCAAGAGTAATCCTGCCGAAAAAAGTAACAGTGAAAAAAGAATAATCAGGTGATTGCTCGTCGGAAAAGTTGCTTGAACTCGATCTTGATCAGACTCTATCTCGACAATTTTTGGTAATGGGTGAACATCAAGCTCATGTTCGAGATGTTTCTTTTGCTCTTGCAGGTCATTAATTTGTCTTGCGAGCAATATACGTTCTTGTTCTGCCGTCATCTTCTCTTTACGTTTTTGATCTAACTCATCTCGCGCGAGATTGGCTTCATTTTCGATCTCTTGAACGTCAATCCTTACACGTGCAAGATCTGTAAGCTCGTGTACAGTGATGTTATGGCCAAGATTTGTGATACGTGATCCATAGGCGCCCTCGCGTTCTTCTGTTTCCCTTAATTGTCCTCTCAAGTTGAGCAGAGACTCATACTCTGCCTTCATGGCAAGCAACTTGCCCTGTCTTTGATCTTGGGCCAGACGAAGATCTTCCGCTTTGAGATCAGCAAGCCTTTGTTGCTTGTCTTCGATGGCAAGAGCCAGGTTTCTGTCACTCACTACGTCACTCTTGTGGTGCTCAATCTCTCGCTCACATTCCGACAATTCTGCAAGCAATGACGCTAAATATCCCTGTCTTCTGCCCGTGCCAAACAAATGGGTGTGCGATTCAATATATCGCCCTAAAAGCGATTCAATGTATATTTTCTTTGCCTTACCTGTGAGATTGCGATCTGCCAACCGTCCTAAATCTAGCTGAGATCCTAGCAACTCGCTTTCTCTGCCAACTAGCGACTGTCGAAAATAGTGCTCCCATCCCCGATCTTCCTGATCGGTCGAGTATAAGACAGTGTTGCCATCCTTTTGAAAGACAAATTGCCACAAATCGTGGTCGTTTTCATTTATTTCCGAAATTGGTGCGCCAGATGCATGGGTAAGTTTGAATTGAAGCCTAGTAAATAAAGATGAAGCGAAATCGCCTGCTTCGCCATTGATGAATGTTACGCCACGACCGACTGGCATGCGGCTGCGCTGACTTTCGTTGACCGGATGGTCGGTCGCCCAACGGATTTCCAAAACCTGCATGACTTTACCTCATGGTTCAAGTCAGGATACATCTCCTGCACCCTTACTGTATCACGAATTACCGGCGCCGCGTATCTATTAAACACATCGATGCAGCCCGTGTACATGGATTAGAAGTAACACGCGACACGACTCTCGTGATGTGTAGATATATAATAGAAGAGTATAAATTTATAACAAGTCCTCGGAAACTAAAACAGTCTATACAGTTGCCGCGTGACCATAAGAAAGTGAGAACAAGACTATGAAGATGACAGAAAAAGTAAGAAATCTTATTAACGAACAAATCAATAAGGAATACTTTTCGGCCTTCCTTTATCTCTCGATGAGCGATTGGCTAAACCAGCAAGAATGGCCAGGCGCGGCGAATTGGATGTATGTCCAGTATAAGGAAGAGATAGTACATGCAGAAGGTTTTGTGCGTTACATGGCAATGCGCGGAGAAAAAATCGAACTCAAACCAATCGAAGAACCTAAACATGAGTGGAACAGCGTACTTGAGACTTTTGAGGAAGCTCTCGCACACGAGAAGTACATCACTGCCGCGATTGAAAAAGTTGCGAAAGCAGCCGAGGAAGACGGAGATCGCGCGGCAAAACTATTCCTAGATTGGTATGTCCTTGAGCAGGTTGAAGAAGAAGTCAACGGCGAAGACAACGTTATGCTGTGGAAAAAGGCCGGAGATCATCCCGGTGCACTCTTCTCACTTGACAGGCAGTACGCGGCACGCACCTTTGTCGCAGACGAGATTCCGCATCTTGACAACTGATACCAAATCATTAACTCCTACTTATCTGAGACGGCCATCACATATGTGGTGGCCGTTTAATAATATTTCGTCAGGTGCTTGACACGCCTGCGTAACGTTTGTAAGATAGTTAACGATCGCCGAAGTGGCTCAGTGGTAGAGCAATTCACTCGTAATGAATAGGTCGTGAGTTCGACTCTCACCTTCGGCTCCACGAAAAAGCCCGTCTCTCGACGGGCTTTCAATTTACCATTATCTTATCAGCATCAACCTTGCACGAGTTCGCGTGCCACCGTTTCGACATGTTCCGCCGTAAATCCTAATTGTTTCATCACGACTCCACCGGGAGCAGATGCCCCGAATCGATCCATTCCGATACCTGCGCCATCTAGGCCAATATACCGATGCCAAGGAAGAAGGGATCCTGCTTCTACGGCAAGCCTTTTACGACATCCGATTGGAAGTACCTCTTCTCTGTAAACTTGGTCTTGAGCCTCAAACCGTTCCATCGAGACCATCGAGACAACCCTCGCGCGAATTCCGTCCATTTTGAGCAGATCGGCAGCCTCGATTGCCAACGATAATTCAGATCCCGAAGCCAAAATGATAAGATCCGGTTTACTGCCTCCATCACGGACAATGTATGCGCCCCGATCCACAAGATCCGGACGTGTCTCGTCGGCTGAGATCGCTTGACGTGACAATACAAGAACGGACGGCCCGTCATTGTGAAGCGCCTCAAACCATGCAGCAGCTGTTTCATCACGTCCCGCGGGCCGGAATACGGTCATTCCGGGAATCGATCGAAGCATCGTCAGTTGTTCAATAGGTTGGTGTGTTGGACCATCCTCTCCCACAGCGATACTGTCATGAGTCAAAATGTAAATAACCGGTAGATGCATCAACGCAGCTAATCTGATTGATGCTTTCATATAATCTGAAAAAATGAGGAATGTCGCTACATAAGGGCGCAAAGCTCCATGAAGAGCTATTCCGTTAGCCATGGCTGCCATCGCATGTTCCCGAACCCCGAAGTGAATCGTTTTTCCTTCTGGGGTTGACGCTGAGAATGACTGCGCGCCTTGAATAGTCGTATTGTTTGAAGGTGCCAGATCCGCGCTTCCTCCAAACAAATAAGATGTCTTACTCGCGATGAGGTTGAGAGCCCGCCCTGATGTCACGCGCGTCGCTTCATCCTTGGTCGATAGTTCGACAAGCTCTTCAAGAGTCAGCGAATCGAGATCCATTCCATTACGCGCACTTTCAAACGACAACGCAAGTTCGGGATTTGCCGCTGCCCACTCATCGTATTCATGCTGCCAGCCAAGTTCGGCTGTTCCCAGATCCTCAGATAGCGATCGGCAGTGTTCGAGTATGTCGTGTGGCACTTCAAACACAGCCAATTCAGATGGCCAACCGAGCGCTTGTTTCGTCACCGCAAGATTTTCTTCGCCAAGCGGAGCTCCGTGTGAAGCTGCCAGACCAACAAGAGGTGAACCGTATCCGATCTTAGTTTTGACGCGAATTAGTGAAGGCCTGTCATCGCGGTTCTTCGCCTCATCCAACGCCCGCGAGATGGCATCGCGATCGTTACCGTCGGGAACCTCCAGGACATGCCAGCCATATGACTCAAATCGGAGACCGACATCTTCCGTGAACGCGAGATCGGTTGAACCTTCGATGCTGATGCTATTGTCATCGTAAAGGACAATCAGCTTGCCGAGCTTCAGTGTTCCGGCAAGAGACGCCGCTTCACTTGACAAGCCTTCCATCAAGTCACCGTCACTGCAAAGGACAAAGGTCCTGTGATCGATAATTTTATGTTCTTGCGTATTCAGCATCGCCGCAAGATGTGCTTCGGCCATCGCCATGCCACAGCCTGTCGCGAATCCCTGGCCGAGTGGTCCTGTCGTTGTTTCAACGCCAACCGTGTGCCCATATTCGGGGTGACCGGGCGTCAAGCTCTGCCATTGTCTGAATGAAGCGAGGTCATCTGTTGAGAGACCATATCCAAAAAGATACAGCAAAGAGTAAAGCAGCATAGATCCATGTCCGGCTGACAGGACAAATCGATCGCGGTTAATCCAGTCCGGATTTTTCGGATTGTGTCTCATATGATGGGCCCAGAGCTCGTATGCCATCGGAGCCGCTCCCAGCGGAAGACCCGGGTGTCCAGATCTCGCTTTTTCAACACCCTCTATGGAAAGTACACGCACCGCCGCGACTGTTCGATCATCCATCCGTCTGTTTCTCATGCGATTGACTCCTTACTGTGCTTGCGCTTCATCCTGGATAAGATGGCAGTTTTTATATTTTTTACCACTCCCGCACCAACACGGTTCGTTGCGTCCTGGTAAATGTTTTATTCTAACCGGATTCTGTCTGTCTTGATTGGCAGACTGTCCCTGCCCACCTTCGTAGCTGGTGGGGGCACTCGAGGCGGCTTCACGTGACCATCCGCTCGAACCTCTCCCCTCCATCAACTGTTTGGGAACACGTCGTCTTGCAGGCGCCTCCTCACGGGTAAGTCGCGCTCGCATAATCATTCTCACCGCATCTTCCTGAATGGCATCGCTCATACTCTCGAACATTTCGAATCCTTCGCGCTTGTATTCGATCACCGGGTCGTGCTGCGCATAACCCCGCATGCCTATACTGTCGCGCAAATCGTCCATCAGATCGATATGATCCATCCAATGGTTGTCGACCGCCTGAAGCAGAATCACACGTTCCGCGACGCGAAGTAACTCCGGCGACCCGAGTTCCGCTTCACGCGCTTCGAGTCTGTTGAGTGCATCTTGTGTTAACTTATCGGCGAGCTCATGACCATCCATCGTTTGCTTTGATTTTAGAAAGCGTTCAAGTGAAGGCAGGTTTCCAAACAAGTCGACGATCCGCGTCATGAGCGCCTCGCGGTCCCAGCTGCGAGCATCTTGTGTTTCCGAAAGAAAGCCGCCCATTGTTTGGTCCATCATTGATTCGATTATTCGTCTGTAATAGGCGTGAAGATCTTGGCCTTCTAGCACTTCACGGCGCTGTTTGTAAATAAGGTTACGCTGTATGTTCATGACGTCGTCATACTCAAGCACATTTTTACGGATTGCAAAGTTCATACCCTCGATGCGCTTCTGAGCTGCTTCAATACTTTTTGATAACATGGGATGAGCGATCTCTACATCATCTTCGACTCCCAATGTGGAGAATATGCGGTCAATGCGTTCCCCGCCGAAAAACCGCATCAAATCATCTTCCAGAGACAAGAAAAACTTGGAATAACCAGGGTCACCTTGTCTGCCTGCACGTCCGCGCAACTGGTTGTCAATCCGTCTCGACTCGTGCCGTTCCGTACCGACAATGCAAAGACCGCCAGCTTCGATGACTCGGCGCTTCTCCGTTTCGATCTCTTTTGAAAAACGCTCTTTCAAGGAACCAAACAACTTACGCCCTTTCAAAATGTCTTCATCATCGGTGACGTTATATGTAGTTGATAACTCAATCAAGTCTTCTTCATATCCTTGCTGCCGCATTTCCTGTTTCGCAAGGTATTCAGGGTTACCACCCAGAAGAATATCCGTTCCACGTCCGGCCATATTCGTTGCGATCGTCACAGCACCGAAACGACCTGCCTGTGCGACGATTTCTGCCTCACGTTCATGATGACGTGCATTCAAGACACTATGCCGAATACCTGCGCGCGTAAACAAATGTGATAAAAGTTCCGATTTTTCAACGGAAACAGTTCCGACAAGAATCGGTTGCCCCGTCTCATTGATACCCTTGACCTGTTCAAGCAGTGCCAAGTATTTGCCTTGTTCTGTTTTATATACTGCATCGGGAGCATCCTGGCGAATCATCGGCATATTCGTCGGAATGCAGATAACATCAAGGTTATAGATTTGTCGAAATTCGCTCTCTTCCGTCAATGCGGTACCCGTCATCCCTGACAGTTTTTTGTACATCCTGAAATAGTTCTGAAAGGTAATGGTGGCAAGTGTCTTGTTCTCGTCCTGAATATCGACGTTTTCTTTTGCTTCAATGGCCTGATGAAGGCCGTTGCTGTAACGCCGTCCCAGCATCAGACGTCCGGTAAAATCGTCAACAATAATTACTTCTCCATCCTTGACAACGTAATCCTTGTCGAGGTGCATCGTGCCGCGAGCTTTAAGCGCGTTAGAGATATAGTGGTTGATTTCATAGTTTTCCTGATCCGACAAATTTTCAATGCCAAAATAATCTTCAGCTTTTTTGACACCGCGTTTCGTCAGCACAGAACTTTTAGCTTTCTCATCGACGATATAGTCCGCGCCAGACTCGACGTCATCTATCTCCTCAGATGTTCTCATCGCCTCTTTTTGGATAACGTACTTCGCGGTCAATCTGCGGGCAAACTGATCAGCCCGAACATAAAGTTCGGAAGAGTCTGTCCCGGCACCTGAGATAATGAGCGGTGTACGCGCTTCGTCCACAAGAATACTGTCAACTTCGTCTACAATGGCAAAATTTAAGACACGCTGTACACACTCGTCGATCGATAAAACCATATTATCGCGAAGGTAATCAAATCCAAATTCGTTATTGGTGCCATAGGTCAAATCAGCAGCATACGAGCGTCTGCGCGCAGCGTTATCGAGCCCGTGCACGATCAGGCCAACATCTAGCCCCAAATATCGGTAGATCTTACCCATCCACTCGCTGTCGCGGTGCGCTAAGTAATCGTTGACCGTAATTATATGTACGCCATTCCTCGTCAGAGCATTGAGATAGGCAGGCAGCGTGGCTACCAACGTCTTGCCTTCCCCTGTGCGCATCTCAGCTATCCGTCCCTGATGCAGAATGATGCCGCCCTGTATTTGAACAGGATAATGTGTCTGACCGAGAACACGCGTACTGGCTTCACGTACAGCCGCGAACGCTTCCGGCAAGAGATCGTCTAATGTTTCACCTGCGGCGATGCGCGTGCGGAACGTGTCCGTTGAACCGCGCAACTCACCCTCGGTAAGTCCCGCGTAATGATCCTGCAATGCGATGACGGCATCCGTCTGCGTTCTGATCTTTTTCAACTCACGTTGTGAGTATGTTCCAATTAAAGCATCTAAAAAGCCCATATCGATTCCTTAAACAATAATTAATACAGCTATTATCTTACTCCATTTTATGAATTGATGCGCTGCTACAAGCTATCTTTGGAACAAACATCCAAATCGTAACTTTAAATTTGTTCATTTTTACTTGTGTGATTTCAATCAGATAACTGATAGACATAGCTTGTACCATATTGGCGGACATCAAGCACAACACCTGACGCGAGCGCTTGACGACGCCACCGATTGAGCAGACTTTCAGTTTTCCATGGAATCTCATTATCAGGGATAACAATCACAAGACGTTTGGCGTGAATACCGCCGAGAGGAGGCCCTTCTCCGCCTGCTCCTTCAAAGGCGGCCAGATCGTTGATAAACTTTGTCAGTCTGCGTTCAACAGCATCTGCCGAAGACCATGTGGGCGCCGTCCAATCCATACTTTTGATGGCAACTGCTTCGTGGCCGTCCCAGGCAGCGATGACCGGATAGAATTGTGGCAAATGACCTCCGAAAAGCTTTCTTATAGCAGCGCCGCGTTCAAAATTTGACATTCCCCATATATCATATTCTTCTTCATCATCTTGTTCTTGTTGCTGAAACAAATGAGCATTCCATAACGGAACCCTTGCCTTAATCTCGCCCCATCCTTCGGCAAATGGCACAGCCCGGTCATAAGACAGACACAGCCAAATTGATTGCCTTCGTGAATCGATATCAACAGCAAGACGTCTGGCACCAATCGGAGGTTGTCTATTTTGCAAGTGTGAGGTCGCAGTTGCCCACAGATCAAGCCGTTGCAAAATCAAGGGCGAAGTAAGCACCGTCGCTCCGACGTCTGCAAGACCGTCCAGAGCGATTTGGGCTAACTCTTTGTCCGTGATTACTTGACTGATCCAGGCCTGCGGATCGGCATATTTTTCGACGACATCTGCCAGTGGCACAAGGAGTGCGATTTCGTGCGCCGTTTGATCAAGCGAGTGAGAGAGAATCATCTTATCCTGTTCTCCGCGAATCGCTCCTATGAACATAATCATCATCATGACGATGAATGGAAATACTAGCACCGCTTCAAGCGAGATCGTGCCATTTACTTTGACCGGGTCAGCGCTCCCGCTTCTTTTTATAGAGTGGCAATCCGTCGTTAGCGGTATCCCATCCTGCAATTTTTCCATCTGCAAGCCTCCACATGTAGTCATCAGGGAATATCCGAGTCTGACTGACGGGTTATGAAACGTGCGGCGTGACTCACGCTCACATTGCCCCAATCTGCCTGACAGGTAACCTCTGTGTAATACGATCCGGGCATCACCCGATTGATAACCTTTGCGATTCTCGATGCAATCACATCAGGTGACTGCATGATAATTAAAAAACGGATGAAATCACGATACCGCATGGGGATATTTTTCTTGATACTGCCCGGCCAAAAATCAACTTCATACCCTTTATTCAATTGAACCGCATCTTTGACAGAGTGCCCCAACGCTGCAGATACAATCAAAATCCATGTAAGTGCTTCTGGGGGTATGGATACTTCCCCAAGCGAAATGGCCGCAACAGTGAGCGCGATTGCGATCGCTGCCGTCCTGTATTGCTCAATAAGGATCTCATCTGTCAAAATATTAAGCATATGGAGTGCGAAACGGGACGCTCCTATGAAGAGAAGGACAACTTGTTTTGCCTTGGCTGTATCAAGCCCGGTCGCGATCTCCTCTACTTCACGGTTGCGTGACTCTGGGAATAGAGAGATTAGCCGTCCGTCTGGGGTTTTATCATCGCATCTCACCCCTCCTCGCACCACATAAGACACATCACTCTTAAAATAGGCAAGTGAATATTCGCTCATCACCAGACGGTCAAGAATTCCTTCCGGGGCGACAAATAGAGCACGATCGAGCACCGTACCCAGCTTATCAAGCCCACTATTGTCGAATGGGTTGAATACAATTGTTTCCATTTCTCCATTGTCCTTGGGGAGAATAATAGGAGCGAGTTGTGACAATCCGCCTTGATACACTGAACGGACTTGATCGTCCATGTAGAGAGTGTACTCATCGAACCACTCCGGCGTTTGATCCTGAAACCCTAGATCGGGATCGACACTTTCAAACCCCGAAGTCAACGAAGGAGGAAACAGGGTTGATAAGTCTGCAATCTGGATATCTGTCACAAGCGATTCAACGCTCTTGAATTTATCGACGACATCGAGAATCAAGCTTGTAGCCCCTCTAATCGTCATGTGCCGTGCGATGCTATCTTTGATTGATTGTTCTTCAAATAAATCGCGACCGGGAATTATTTGGTATTGAGCGCCTTCGGCGGGACCAATCAAGGATGAAAGCGCTTTATCAAGTTCCTGACCGTTGATACCAAAAAGCCCGAATGTGGCATAAAGATCCCGGTCATAGAGCGCTAATGCGGATTCTGCAGTCGACACAGCCCCGCGCACGAGATCAGTTTCTTCACGAACTCGGCGACAATTCGCAAGCACACTGCTGAACAAGACAATAATAACAGGAAGAATCATGCACAGCGCCAAACTGATAGATCCACAAATCTTTAAGGGTTGCGCATGTTGTCCGTGTTGTTTTCTGTATGAGCCGTTTCTCATTATTCCGGACCGTCCTCGGGAATCACCGGGCCCTTGATCGTCGCAATCAGGTCACGTGTCAGGGAAATGGCTTCGACTGCTCGCTGAGGGCTTGTTTCCACAACAGGAATTTCAATTCCATTTCGATTCAATGTCATATGACAACATGTTGACCCTGAGCTCCGTGTCTGTAAGCAAGCATACACAGAAACTTCAGCTGTCTGCCTGACTTCCTTTGAAAGAGGCGCCACAAGGCCTGAGGTATGCGCCAAAATACTAAGACAGCAAGGAATTGCTACCATTGCCTCGAGAGAAAAACCCATGATATCGCACCTCGTTTCCACGATTTTCCGTAGCCTTTACAAGAGCGGTTACGCTGGGCATTTTCGACATCTCCACTACGACCGCCTGACACAAGCATAAATTTTAAGAACAAAAAAAGGGAGGCCGTCATCTGACATAAGCCACCCCTGCGAGTCATTTTGTCAACCCCTGTCGGGGTTCCAAATTATTATCCGGTAAATCTCATCATTCTAAGAAACCGGCAAGCCTCCTCAGCCGTCGTCAAACCGGCATGTCCGGGACACACAGGAAGGTTGGGCGGCATGTCTATCAGCACTCTGTAAAGTCGCTCGAGAGAACGCCGCATCAACGTGTCGTCTCCAGTGATAAAATCTGTCCGCCCCCAGCCACAGTCGAACAATGTGTCCCCTGTAATCAATGCCACAGGCTTCGGCTCATGCCCCACTTGCCTATAGATTATAAAACACGACGAACCCATAGTATGTCCTGGTGTATTCAAAACCCGGATCGAATACTCGCGGTCAATTTTAATCACTTCCTCATCCGACAATTCATGGTCCGGATGCGCGAAAGCACCAGGTCTGCCAAAAAATACAGACGCATTGGCGCTGGAATCATCGAGCATAGGTATATCGCCCGGATGCATCAGGAAAGGTCTGTCCGGCACCTCTTGTTTCCAGACATTGACTGATCCGATGTGATCATAATGTGCATGTGTTGCGATTAATTTTGTGATGGGACGTTCAGAAATGACTTTGTCAGGCGAGATCGAGGGATCAAATAAAACAGCGCAGTCAAGACACGTCAACAAATAGACATTGCAACTACGAAATGCCTCGGGAAAATAGGATAGTTCTGGGGTAATTTCAATCAATTGATGCTTCATGTTCGGATCAGTTCACGCCAGTCGAGGTCACCCCTGCTAATCGCAAGCACAAGTATTTCCGCCGTTGCCGTATTCGTGGCAAAGGGGATCGTATTTGTATCACATGCCTGAAATAGACGCTGCTGAGACTCAGACGACGGAAGGCTTGGATCTCTCAGGTATATCAAGGCATCGATCTCATTGTAAAGAGCTATTGACGCAAGCTGACTATATATATTAGCTGTATCTGTTGAAAATACGACAGGCTGCAGCGATGTCGCTTCTTTGATTAATCGTGCAGTGTTGATGGGCGATAAAAGCTCATGGCGAGCCAATATTTGCTTGTATGCAATACAAAAATTCACAAGCAATTCATTTTTCGATGTGTCAGACAACAATACTATTTTCAACTTATACGCCCCGCGCTCCGCACTACAGCACAGACACGCCCCTTTCGCCCGATAGACAGGACCACCTTAGCAGACGGCACTTTTTACATCATAAACGATTCAAACCGAGCATACAACTCCATTATCGTCCACGATACATATCGTAACTTCCCATTCTCGGATGTGTGGGTTCAATACCAAAATATTCGCATAATATGCGATACGAGATATCAGAGGAGTATTCTCCGAATGCTCCATCCGAGATTGCATGCGCGATCACGATCTCAGGATCATCTGCCGGCGCATAGCAGACGAAAACCGAATTAGATATGGGCTCCATTTTTTCATTGTATGATTCCGCTGTCCCCGTTTTACATGCCACACGGATCGGAAAATCATGCAAAACCACGCCAGTACGGTTACTTTGCTCTTTCGAAAGTCCAACCATAGCTTCCCGAAGCATGGAAATGCTAGATGATTGCAGGCCAATAAATTCTCTCTCAATTTGCTCAGGAATGACAACCGTTCCGTCAGGGGCAACGATCCCCTGGATGAAGTGGGGCGTGAGTAGCTGATTGGTGGCAAGTCCCGCCACCGCGCGAGCCATTTGCATCATGCTGTAGCTATTGTAAAACTGACCGATTGATGTCTGACATGTGTCCGCTATGAACCAAGTTTGATCTTCCGGGCGCGCATTTAGCTGCTTTTTAACAGCTCTCGACGGCCTTATGCCTGCGACCTCACCGGCTATGTCAAGTCCCGGCATTTCACCGAGGCCTAATTTCTTTCCCAGCTCGCTGATATTGTCAATGCCCGCATCCACAGCGATCTGAAAGAAATAGAGGTTGCACGACGTCACCATCGCTCGCTGGAACGTGAGATCACCATGGCCTGTATAACGGAGATAGCAGTGCCAGAGAAATCCTCCGATCTCTTCACTGCCTCGACAGGTATACACGTTGCGACTTGGAGTGATGACGCCCGCCTCCAAGGCTGCCATCCCCGTTATCGGCTTGAAGGTGGATCCGGGCGTATACGTTTCAGCAATTCCCCTGTTTAGCAAGGGGCGGTATTTTGAATCGGCGAGCATATCACGGACACGCGCCGCAGCATCCTGATCTTTGTCTTGGATGATGAAATCGGCGGGATCAAAATCTGGATAATTTGCATTGACAAGGACCGCGCCCGTTTTTGCGTTCAGAACAACCACGCAACCACCTGGTGCTTCCATCGCTCTGTCCTTATGCATACTGCCCCTGAATTCCATAATCTTTCGTTCAAGTTCATCACGCGCGACCTTCTGGAGATTCATGTCGATCGTCATCATAACTTCGTTGCCTGCTATTGGCAGAAGTGCGATTTCACCTGGGAAGGTGACAGGATTAGTTGCCCCATCATCCCGCCACGAAGCTAGCGTGTACGTACCGCTTTCCCCGCGCAGATAGCGCTCGGCAGCTTGTTCGACCCCCGTCTTCCCAACGATATCATTGAGACCATATCCCACAGATTTCATACGGTTGTATTCATTGGAGGAGATCAATCCCACATAGCCTAGTGCGTGACCCACGTACCGGCTGTCCTCCGTGTAACGTCTTGTGTAATGCTTGGTAACCACGACACCCGGATAGCGGTAATTCTGTTCGATGAGTCTGGCTGACAAATCGCCGGTAACATTATCTGCCAGGACGACGGGTTGTCGGCTTACGAATAGCCAATTATTCTCTAGCAGCAGGTAACGAAGCTGCATAATAAGAAAAGCTTCCCCGTCAGTATACAAACGACTCCCCGAAGCGCGGTCAGGTTCAATCGCAAAAAAATCGAACAATAAATAGTCGAAGAAGTCGTCAGGGTCTTCGCGTACAACACGTCTCCGCTGTCGCTCGGTAGTCGCCTTGTCCTTGTCAATCAAATTGAAAAGATCCTTGTCAGTCTGCCAAAGCATGATCTCATCAAACGTTTGACGAAAAACAAAACGAAGTGAATTGTCTGTTTTTAAATGATCATGGGTGCGCAACTCATATGGCACATCGAAGAATTTGAGGAGCGGACTATTGAACTCGCAACGGTACTCGCTAAATAAAACTGCGAGATCTAGCAGAAACCGGTTAAGTCTGTCATTCGGCATCTGCGTTGAAACAATTTCCACACGATTGATGGCATCCGTCACAGCAAGAGGAATACCATTTCTGTCTACGATATCCCCGCGCGGCGCATCAAGCTTAATCTCACTCATTCTGCCAACTGTTTCGGGAATATACTGATCGTGATCTCCAAAAAGTTGGAGGGCACTTGTGCGCAGTAGAATAATCAACAACCCAATGACAATCAATCCGGCAAGCAAGGCAAATCGTTTGCCTCCTTGGGAAAAGAACGAGCTGCGTTCCTTGCGAACTTTCCGGATAGAAGTAATTGATGATTTACCAACAGAATCATGAGAAGAAGTGCGATTTAAATTATCCATCGAACTCCCTCTCCGTCACGGACATAATGCCTCCATGGCTTGATTTTGCGTTTTTTTCAAAAAACGCAAGCGCAAGACAACCTGTCAACAGTAACGCGCCGACGAAATTACTCAGTAGTCGTCCCGGCATATTTGCGAACGATACTTTCATCGCGGCCCCCAATGATGCGCGCTGATTGTTCAGCGGGGTCAACCAGGCAAATAATGACATCGTCCATTCATTTACGGCCGTTGCAACCACAACCAGCAAACCGCCGCGTATGCCATATTGTCGCCAACCGTCACGCGCGAGCGCGCTCGCGCAAAGGCCGAAAATCATTCCCACAATCATTCCGAGTCCATAACCGCGTCCTGCCGCATAATCACGAATAAAACCGGCTAACAGTCCGAGGATGAAACCATCGTATCCAGGAGTCCAGAGGGCAGCCAGCAAAGGAAGTAATAGAAGCAAATCTGGATATGGGATCGCAGCATCTAAAGACAATCGCAATTGAATTTGCGCCAAAAGCAAAAGACCTATTCCATACACTATCATCCGTCTTTGTAATGATATTTCACGATTCATCGGCGCTCTCCATAAGCACGAACACGTAACGCAGATCGTCCAGATTGACCGCTGGTTTGACAACACATGTGATCATTTTGCCCTGAGCATCAGTTCGGACATCCACCACTTCGCCAATCAAAATTCCTTCAGGGTAAACACCGCCCTCGCCGGATGTGATCAGTTTGTCTCCGATATTGATCGGTGTCCCCTCTGCGATATTGTCCGCGATGCACAAACCTTTTTGGCGCAACACCAGATCACCGCGAACACGGAATGAAGATCGGTAGGTCCCCTCAACACGAGCACTGACAGAAAACGCTTCATGTAGGATAGGCATAACCTTGCTAGATGATAGTTCAGTGGAATGAATGCGCCCGATAAGCGCAATATTCTGATCAACTACGGGACATGTCTGATTGCCGGAAACAGAAATCCCATCTTTCCTGCCGGCTTTGACTCTGAATAAATCGAATCCAGGCCCGAATTCACGATTGAGGATAGCCGCACTTGTGATGGATGTGTCTTCAAAATGCGTGATGAGGTGCAGTGCATCCTTGAGTTCTTCAAATGCTTCAACTTTATCTTTATCTCGAGTTATCTGAAGACGCAGATTCGCGCCCTCTTCTTCAAGTTCTCGCAAGCGTGTTTTCAGCGATCGATTTTCGCTGACAGCGGAAAAGTAACTTCCCACCGCGTCAACGCCTCCTTGAAATACCGACGTCACAGGATCAAACACGCGACCAAAAAAGTCGCCAATGCGGGAACGAGTCGTTCCTGGAAGCGCGGTCAAAATAAACGTTACCAACAACGCTACAGTAACGCCCACAATTAGCAAAATACGCGGCCCGCGTCGTTTCACGGATATCTCGTCCCTTCCGATTATTTTGAACTCATCGTCCTTTAAAAGACGGATTCAGTTTAGCACAATTCAGAAGATCTATACTTTAACACAGCCCTAGTCTGCTGAAACTGCTAGACGACTCAGCTCCAACAATTACGTGGTCTAGCACCGGGATTCCCATCATTTTTCCTAACTCAGAGAATCGTTGTGTCGATTCAATATCAGCACGTGACGGAGATGAGTCTCCGCTTGGATGGTTGTGCACAAGGACAATCGAGGCGGCGTTGGCTTTCACGGCTTCTCTGAAAATATCACGCGGATGAATGACTGCCGATGCGAGCCCTCCCTGTGAAATTTGGACAGATTTGATAATGCGATTCCTTGTATCGAGAAGAAGCACGTGAAACTCTTCTCTTGGTAAATAGCGCATACTTGACTCTACATGACGGATAACATCGTCTGGCCCCGAAGCAGGTGAACGGACTTCAGCCTGCCTGTCGGCAGCTGCGCGTTGACCAAGCTCAACGGCAGCAAGAATTCTTATTGACTTTACCCGTCCAATCCCTGGTACTTCCCGAAGTTCTTCCGGACTCGTATCCAGCAACCCCTTTGGACCACCACTCATCACAAGGATTTTTTGTGCTGTCTGCAAGGCCGTCTCGCCTCCGCGCCCGGTAGTCAATACCACTGACAAAAGCTCTGCATTACTAAGTGTGCAAACCCCTGCGCTGTCAGCCTTCTCATAAGGCTGTTCGGTCGCAGGCAGTTGCTTCATGGTCAGCGTACTATTTGTTGACAAGGATATATCATCTGATTGCTCGATTATATTCGACATCTCGTTCTCCTTACTCATTTTCCGGCAAGACTTACCGCAACGCAATCTAGAACGCCGCACATGAGATCATGAGATGTTAAATTAGAAACGATCCGTTAAATTAAAGTTGCTATAAGGAAACAATGCACTAAACAGCTTGACAGGCCCGGATCACCTGAATGGCAAGTGCATCTTCCCCGTCCAGTTTTCCTGTTTTCACTGCGAAGTCACTTTGAAAGGAATTTTCAATCATTTGCTCAAGTTTTGATAATGAAAATCGTCTGGCTTGACTTGAAAGTTTACGGGCAAAATAGTCACTTTGAGTTACCCCACTTTCGACAATCCGGCCGCTTGTTCCGCATTCTTTCGCAATGACCAGATCCCGAGACTGACGTGCAAGCATCGCTTGTATGTATGGTGGCGGTTCACGACGCGCCAACAAAATGTCTAGTTTTTGCAACGCTTCATCAATTCTGCCCGATGCGATGGCATCCGTTAGGTCAAAAATCTTGCCCGTCAGGTCTTCGCGACAGAGAAAATCAATATCATCCAAAGTAATACTGTGTCCGGCTGTGTAACGATAGTAAAGAAAAACAGTTGAGAGTTCATTCATCAGATCTGACATGGAATAGTCACAACGCAAGATCAATGATTCTGCCGCTTCACGTGTGATCCGCAAACCTTCACGACCACATAAACCGGAGACCCATTTCAGAAGTTCGTTAATTGGCTGTCGGATAATTTTCGCGCCAAGTGCACCTGCGCGGAGCACTTGTCTAAGCAGTCTATTGTTCGACACTACGGATTCTTCAACAAAAATAAGGCAACTGTGCGAAGGTATTTCAGTTAGAGCTTTTTCAAGATCTGCTACGATCCCGTCCCCGCCGGAAAGAACTCCGGAGAAAAAACCAGTTCTATTCAAGCAAATCATTTTTCGTTGCGACAAGAAAGGAGGAGTGGACAATTCTGCCAGCAGACGCACCATATCAATGGACGAGCTTTTTCCATCGCCATCCAGACGGACAATATCGATTGTTTCAGCTCCCTTTGTCACAAGCGACGACGAAAGACGCGCACAAATTTGACGGATAAGAAACGTCTCTTCGCCCGTCAATATATAAGCAGGTCGGTCCACCGATCGTTCGAGATCTTCGGACAATCGGCGGTAATCGGTCAACTTTTCAATGATTGGCATCATCGCTCTATTTCTCCACGTCAGACAATCCTAGTAACTGTTAAGGCTCAATCCACGTATTCATCGTACTCTTTCCACGCCTTATGTTCAAGAAAACGGCACCGCTTTGATCTGTTCTCAGAATAATTGGGCATTCTTGATGTAAGCGTGCCAGGGCATCGGTGTGCGGATGCCCGTACCGATTTTTCTTAGCCACAGAGATAATAGCGACATCCGGTTCCGTAGCTTGGAGAAACACCTGTGTCGACGATTTATCCGCCCCGTGATGCGCTACGTGCAGAATGTCCGCTTTGCATTCTCGTCCAGACGCGAGCAATGAACGCTCGCCGGCTTCCGTCAAGTCACCTGTCATCAAGAGCACCAGTCCGCCCGCATCAATCCTCAGGACCAGCGAATCTTCATTGAGATCACGAGCGCAGATCGGACCTTGAGGGTGCAGAACATCCATCGAAAAATCACCGCAAGCCAGGCATTCACCTGCCTGCAGATAAGATACAGGCACACGCGCACTCTTTGCGATTGAGACCAAATGATCAGTCATATCTTCTTTGTCGTGCACGCGGGAGATGATGTGAGGCACGAGGTCCGAAGCACGTTCAGGGGGCAAGCACAGATGTTTCACCAACCCAACTTCGAGAAGTTCTGCGATACCTGCCGCATGGTCACAGTGCCCGTGCGAAACAATAGCGAGGTCAATTGTTGTCACTGCGTACATTCTAGCCGCCGGGATAATCGTGCGATACCCGTGGCCTTTATCACCTCCGTCCAGAAGAACCGTGTATCCTGAAGGTGAAATAAAAAGTGTTGCGTCACCCTGTCCCACATCAAGGAAAACAATACGCCAACCATGATTGATCCAAAAAACTGCGGCGGACACGATCACTAAACTCGAAGCCGCGATAGCAGTCACAATCCTCCGATGTTCTCTTAGAAATCTCGAAGCTTGAGATGTAGACACATAAGCCAATAAGATAACAAGCAAGATAGGTAGGCACCATTTGAGTGGTAAGAACGCAAATGCAGTTTTCGCCACACACCCTGCAAGCCATTCAAAAGCGTGTGCAGCAGGCGACAACAAAGCCGCAAAAACCGTTGTCGCAACATGCGCCGCACGCGTGCCGGCTGGCAGTACAGACAGCACCGCTATGATCGGATACGTTGCGGCTGTCATATAAGCTGCAAGCGGTATAGCGATCACATTAATGATAGGCGCCAACAGGTGAATCCCGGGTGCCGACATCAACTGGTAAGGCAGAATAACGAGTTGAGCCATAGATGAAAATACGATAGTCGATTCAAAATATTTGCAAACACGGAATCTCATTTTGCCTGATTTCGTTAACTCGTGCATGTCATTTTTAGCAGCAGATTTCATTGTTTTTACAGAAAATGATATAGCGATTGCGGCCGAAAAACTCATCCAGAACGATAGTCCGTATAGCGCGTACGGTTGGACAATAAGCATCAACGAGCCGACCAGAAACAGAGTATTAAACGGATTGCGGCGCTTTTTCATCGGTATATCAAGCCTCATCGCGATTGATACAAGTGAAGCGCGAGTAATTCCACTTTTCCATCCGCTCAGCACACCGGGCATGAGTAGAACAGGTAATGTAATCCATTGTTTCAATCGGCGTGATATACGTGCTCTATCTGTCGCAATAAAAATAGGGTTCATAAGAAACATGAGATGCGTACCCGAGACACTGGTCAAATGCATGAGCCCCGCGCTCTGAAGTTTATAAGACTGCCCATCGGTTAAAAGGCTAGTATCGCCAACACTTAATGACAAAAGAAGCGGTCCATTCGCTGAAGTCCATAAGGATGCGAGATGTTGCCGCACATGATCACGCACTCGATCGGGTAAACGCAGAATCCAAAGCAGCTGTCCCTCCATTTCAGTGACCTTGACCAATCGAGGACATCCTGTCCAGGCGACACCTTTCGACCAAAGCCACATGCGTTTTGAAAAGCCACCTGGATTTCTGGAGCTCTCCCCTATCTCAAATGTTGCCAACCCTGATACATAATCACCTTTACGGGCCGGATATTTCATCCATAACACTGCGGGCGTGCCGTCTGTAAGCCTGATCGTCTGGAAACGCGCCGCCGTTCGGTCACCGGGAGATGCGTGGCCTGCATGCGTGACAACACCTTCAAAAGCAATTTCCTGTGAAGGAAGGCATTTCTCTTGTCGAGTGAGCCGCGTTCCTGTCGTTAGAAAAGCGGTAACCGCAACCAACGCGAACACAATCGTCCCCGGGAGAATTTTACAACGCAATTTGCGTTTGTTTGCTTTCGTACATTGGCACATAAAAGAATTATGCGTTGCAGATCCATAAAAAAAGAGGAGTTTCCTCCTCTTTAATGGCGTTCGCTGGCCAAATTGACATCAATCATTGCTCGCTGATGAACTCCATGATCCTGTTCTCAAGACATTGCATACGTTCGTCTCCCGGCTTGAGGCCGGCCGCAACAGAAATAGGAAACAATGCGGGGTGTCCGTACATGTCGGCGTACTGAGTGATCACTTCCATAACCTCACGTTCAGCTTTCAGCGCAGCCTGTCGCGAAAGCTTGTCCGCTTTTGTGAGAACAACCTGCCAGGCGATTGCGTGATGACAGACATAATCGAGCATCTGAAGATCAAGAGTGCCAAATCCTCTTCTTATGTCAAGAAGAATAAGCACCAGCGCGATTGGTCTGTCATCGTTGAAATAATCATCGGTAACACGTGAAAAAGCCTCTTGTTTATCGCGAGAAGCTTGCGCATATCCGTAGCCCGGTAAATCAACAAAATAGAAATCGGGACTTGCTTCATAAAAGAATACTAAACGCGTCTTGCCAGGCGTTTTGCTGGTTCGGGCAAGATTTTTTCGTTTACTCAAAGCATTTACTAACGTCGATTTTCCAACGTTTGAACGCCCTACGAAGACAATCTCTTGACGTAGTGGTTTTGGAAACTGGCGCTTAGAAGCTGCCGCCGTGTAAGCAATACCTGATGCATCTAACTTTCTTTTTGTCGTGTCAGCCATATCTGCAGCCGCCTTTCTCTCGTTTATAGTGATATACTTAATGCACCGGGAGGTTCTTAATGCATAATCTCGCTTTTCCGGCCGATCAGTCCGTGAATAATTTGTTCGGCGATGAACCCTTTCTTGAATCGAGAGGCCCTATCGCATTAATCGTTGATCAGCTGGACCCTGCTCTCGCTGAGCGTGTCAATCACCAACTCAGTTTGAGAAGACACTCAATCGCAAGGCAAAGGCCGGAGGTATTCGATATCCCCGGTTATGTCAGAAAAGATTATCGAATCAACGTCGACCTGTCGCGTTTTAGCTCTGGCGAAGGCAAGGCACAAGTAATTGATTCAGTCCGAGGCCATGATCTTTTTATCATGACAGACGTTCTCAACTACGGTGCCCATTATAGGCGATACGGGGCCGATGTGTCGATCGCTCCTGATGAGCACTTCATAGATCTTGTCCGCCTGATCCTCTGCACGCGTGACTCAGTGTCCCGTATTCATGTTATTATGCCCTTCCTTTATGAAGGAAGGCGTTACAGGCGCACAGCTCGTGAATCACTTGACTGCGGTGCCATGCTCAGGTCTCTTTTCGATCTGGGCATCGATAATTTTATCACCTTTGATGCGCACGATTCACGTGTCGCGAACGCAGTACCACAATCTAATTTTGAGAGCTTCCCGACCTCGTATCAAAGTATCCGAACCATTCTTGAGACAGTACCTGATATCACGGTAAACAGCGAAAAATTGATGATCGTCAGCCCTGATGAAGTTAGTATTAGCCGTTGCATCTTTTTTGCTTCTGCAATGAAGTTGCCACTTGGAATTTTTTATACGCGCCGTGATTATCAGTACAACGGGGACGAAATGACTAAAGTGAAGACTCGCACCTATCTTGGTGAGTCAGTCGAGGGCAAAGACATTATTATTGTGGCAGATCTGCTCGACAGCGGCAACGAACTCATCGCCTGCGCGAGCGATTTGAAATCACGAGGCGCAAACCGGGTGATCTGTTCAGTATCGTTTGCACAGTTCACGGAGGGCATCGCTAACCTCCGCCAGGCTTGGGAAAGCGGTCTCATAGAACGCGTCTTTTCCACTGACATGTCTTATCGCCCACCAGAAGTGCTTTCATCACCGTGGTATACAGACATCCCGATGGCAGATGATCTCGCACTTTTAATTTCCGCCCTCAATCATGACGCTTCGCTTTCACGGCTTATGGCACCCGCCGCCCGAATTGATGCGCTCTTGAGTCAACTCGGCCACAGAGACCTCGAAGACAATAAACCACCCGATCGACAGCTCGCGTTTACGGATTTCAACTGATTAATCGACTGGTAGGAGTTAGCAATATGACAAATGAGATATTCGAAAAAGCTTACAAGCAAAGAGATACCAACTATTACGCATACGATCAATACGGCGACAATCCAATGCAGCCGTTGGCTCCCGTCGCCATTGTGGCACTCAAGGGAGCGAAAGAGTTTTCTATCGGTGTGAATCATGCGCTTGTGACACGCCGCAAAGACTATCTGACAGAGGCAAGACCTGAGGAAATATCCGCAGGCTTTTTGCGTCCGGATTTCCATGTACCGGTAAACACATTTAGGTTCTCTTCCGGCGAAGGTAAAGCGGTTATCGAGCGTACTATCCGAGGACATGATCTCTACATCCTTTGTGATGTGACGAATCACTCGGTCACTTATAAGATGCGAGGCGAATACAACCGTATGAGCCCAGACGATCACTACCAGGATTTGAAACGTGTGATTCTCGCCGCCTCGGGCAAAGCTCGCAGAATCAACGTGATCATGCCGTATCTCTATGAAGGGCGCCAACATCGGCGCAACGCGCGTGAGTCACTCGACTGCGCACATATGCTCTTAGAACTCGATCAGCTCGGCGTCAATAATTTCATTACGTTTGACGCGCACGATGACCGGGTCGCCAATGCGACTCCTACGTCAGGCTTTGAGAATGTACCGACCACGTATCAGGTACTGGAAACAATGGTGAGATGTTTCCCCGATTGTCACTTTATCCACGATGAAATGATGATGATTAGTCCCGACGAAGGCGCGATTTACCGGGCTATGTATTATGCGTCAGTCCTGGGAATCCCACTCGGGACCTTCTACAAACGCAGAGATTACACGGTCGTCAAGAATGGCCGCAACCCGATCATCGCGCATGAATTCCTTGGGCAACCCGTCGAGGGACGTGACATGATCATCGTAGATGACATGATCTCCTCAGGCGAATCAATGCTTGAAATTGCTAAAACGCTAAAAGCAAGTCACGCTAGAAAAATCTTCTGTGTTGCTACGTTTGGTCTCTTCACTGATGGACTTGACGCGTTCAATAAAGCACATGCAGATGGTCTCATTGACGCTGTGTTTTGCACTAACCTGATTTACAGATCTCCGGAACTCCTTGCTGCGCCATGGTACAAGGATGTAAGCGTCTCACGGTTCGT
>LFTF01000023.1:0-12367 GCA_001512945.1 Clostridiales bacterium DTU023
GCGGGCACTAGAGTATCAACCTATGGAGGGCTTCTAGGGTACGGTTATAATCTTCTAGAAAAGGCTTACTTTAATTACGCTGATACTGAGAAGACAAATTTTATAATTGATATGGATGCTTTGGCGAGTACGGGATATGTTTACGTTGACAAGGATTAAAGTAGTAGGGTCCAGGCATTTACTTATATAGCCAACTCAACCAAGGAATACTCTGAACAAATATCGGCTGCTGCAAATGCCGATGTAAAGGTTGGACTTACGGGTAGTTTTCAGGCAAGCTTCAAAATGAATCACACCTCTGAAATAAAATCAAACGAGGTGCTTATAACTAATCAAAGCAAGCTATGCAAGCAACAAGAATATATAGGAGGAATCTCCGAAAAAGAACTTGTGGCTTATACTACTTCCGCATTTAGAGATGATGCCGAAGACCTTACTCCTAAACAGTTTATTAAAAAATATGGGACACATATTCTTAAAAATATTGATCTTGGCGGAAGATTTGAACTCAATTATATTTATACGAACAAATCGAACTCATCGACCAGAGATATCGAAGCCTCTGTAGCTGCCGCAAATGCGTGGGCAAGCGGCCAAGCGAGTGCATCGCAAGCCGCCCAATCAAAAGAATTGTCAGATAACAGTAAAATGTATATTAGGACTTACGGCGGTCCGGTTACTGTAGATACGACTTCAATTGAACAGGCTAGAGGTTCTTATCCCGAATGGGCGAGAGGTGTTCAAGAGGGAAAAGAAATCACTTTTATTGATTGCACCGAAAATATTCCCATTTGGGACATTGTAAAACATATGGATTTCCCAAATGCAAAAGATAAAGCCATCAAGATAGAGGAATATTTCGACTCGAGAGCCGACGAAATTGACGCTGCTTTCAAAAATTCTGTCCCCATAACGACAAAAGCGCTCACAAAGGTATACATCCATTCTTTCTATTTAGGTATTGGCAAAAAACAGCACGAGGCAAAAAATGAGCTACGTAATAAGGGTGTGCTCGAAGCAAACATAATTGATCTTGATCTCAACGATGATACGGGAGGGCATTGGGTTTATCTTGGTTATAAAACAACAGCCGATCCTGCACAGGCCGTAACAGGATTAGTAGCAGATTATTATTCAAAATCAAATAGTGATCGGAAACTAGATCAGATTGATTACAAAGGGATTTCGTATCAGAAAATTCCAGGCGATATGAACGACGATACGGGTGGTAAATTTATTCATCTTTACTACACCAAGAGCTCTAAAGCAGGTCAGCCAATAACTGGACTTAAGTATCAGAGTAATGGCAAATTCCAGTATGGTAATGCTGACAGTTTTGAGGCAATACGCTGCAGAGACGGCGGAGGAGTCATGGACTTTAACTATAGTGCAGGCGGAGCTACGATTAACCTCTGGGTTACAAGAAAATAGATTCCATACTGTTTAGTCAATTCAATCAGATAGTCTATGGTTGCAATTTGTCACAATACTTGGAGAGGGACAGATTTGAATGAAGAAAATTTTATTTTATGGCATGACCGGAGAAAAGATGTGCTTTCAGCATATTCTATTGAACGCGCTGGATTTGTTCGCGGAAGGTGTTGAAGTCAAGATTATATTTGAGGGAGCTTCTGTAAAACTGGTTTCCGTGTTTGAAGATGAAGGCAATCCGCTTTACAAAAAAGCGAAAGAACAAGATCTTATTGCGGGGATTTGCCTGGCATGCTCCAAGGTTCTGGGAGTCTACGAGCTAAACGAAAAATCCGGCCTAAAGATGCTGGCAGATATGTCAGGTCATGCCGGGATCAAAGATTATATTCGTGACGGATATCAAGTAATCAGCATGTAGTGTCAACAGTTCCGGAAGGGATCGTTTTCCCTTACGGTTCGTACACCCGGATCGTCAGATTACCGGTGACTGTATCGACCGAGTAGTCCGCAATGCCACTCTCTAAAAGGTACGGGGGTGCGGCACGAGCTTTTCCAAGTCAACCGTGTCCGCTTTGTGCCAGAATCTGGATCCCCTAGTAGAGGCATTTCGCAACCGGCCGCTCGAACGTCATTATCCCTTCTTGATCGTGGATGCCATTTACATGAAGGCGCGTGATGACCAGCGGGTGAAGTCAAGAGGCTTTCTGATTGCGATGGGAGTCAATGATGAAGGCAACTGCGAGATTCTGGGGTTTGAGATCGCTGACGCGGAAAGCGAGGAATCCTGGAGCGATTTCTTCGAGCGTCTGAGATCTCAAGGTTTAAGGGAAGTTGATTTTGTAAGCAGTGATAACCATGGGGGTTTGAAAAAAGCGATCCAGAAGCAGTTCCATGGCGTCACCCGGCAGCGTTGCCAGACCCACTTTTCCAAGAATTTACTGGATAAGGTTCCCAAAATGCTGCGCGCTGAGGTCAAATCTAACCTGACTGATCTTTATAACGCGCCTGAACTCCAGGACGCGAAAGTCAGAAAACATCGGATGATAGAACTGTATGAAACACAAGCGCCCAAAGCGATGAAGCTGTTAGATGAGGCCTTTGACGAGATCACCGCGGTTTATGCCCTTCCGCGAGGCCTATCGCAAGCGATTGCGAACAAGTAACAGCATTGAGCGGCTCAACGAAGAGTCGCGGCGTAAGGAGCGGGTGATCCGGATCTTTCCCAACGACCAAAGTCTGATCCGGTTGATGGGCGCGGTATTGATGGAACACCATGAAAAATGGATCCAGGGCAAGAAGTATTTCAATATGGAAGTTTACTATGAGGAACGTGATGAGGCCAGACGCCATGCGCTCGCCCAAAGGGCAGCTCACCTGCAGGTCGTCTAGGAATGATTGGAAATGCCGAAAGTGAATTTACACCACTACTTCGGACTTGACTAAAAAACTATTGACAGTACCTAAAAACATACGCTGGTCTCACTAAATATACGATCAATCTCCCCGTTAAATTGATTTCGCGTCACGGTAAAGTGCTGTCTACGGGGGCCGTTTTTTGATCCAATGCAAATCACCATATATTCTTTTCGAATGCTAATCAAGCAATTTCACCAAACGTGTTGTGCAATAGTCGCTGCCCATAAAACATAACTGGCGTTTTCCGTTGTTTTTACAAATCAGTAAACGCTCTTTTTACAGCAGTTACGGTTTTTCATCGTGTTTTGGAAGCTCATTTTCTTGGGATGTCTGTTGGTCTTTATTTTCAACAAACCAAATGCTTTATCGCCATCGGTATTATAATTCCGATGAAGGCCTTTGTAGCCTTTACAGCGTTCAAAAATTCTAAGAAGCAGTTCGTTAAAATGGGTTCTAACCTTAGTCTATGGGATCCGAACACTTTCATACCTTGCGTATTTCTTCTGGTTGTCGGGTAGTGTAAAGAAAAACGGGCGCTTCGGCACCCGCTTCTTCTCATTTCCCAAATTAACAAGGGGGCGTCTCTTTTGAAACGCCCCCCTTGTTTCCCTTATGTTTTTAAAGGGTTGTTGTGTTGGTGGTTCTCTATTCCGCTTTGACTTTGCGATCTCTTCGACGCAGGATTGTAAGGGCTGCTGCCGATCCGATCAAAACCAGTCCCAAGCCGAACATTGTATTATTTTTCTCACCAGGCGCCGGTACCACGATTTCGCCCGCCGTGATGATTTCAACTGTCAGGGTCGCGCCAGCCGAAGTCTGAATTTTCTTTCCATCCGGATAATCGGAAGTTTCATTCATAGTCCCATACACGGCCGCTGTATTGATGAAGGGCCCGCGCGCCTCATCTTCTTTTACAACATCGTAGTCGTAAATAATTGTAATCATTTCGCCCGGTGCCATGTCATCCAGGTTAACCATGGCTATTCCATCCGGTCCTGATATCCAGTTTGCCTCTGTACCGTTGAGTTCAACGGAGCTGCCAACCATGGCTTCATCATCCGTCAGATAAACATCCGTCAGTTTGACGTTGCCGTCGTTTGTTACTACAACGGTATATCGTACCGTTTCGCCAATCTTTGCAATTGTCTCGTCTTCTGCCGGCTCACCGAGTGTGAGGTTTTCGATCTGTTTTGTGATCACAAGGCTGGGGTTATTGATGAAGGCGTTGGTGACGGTAAGTTTGTCTTCGCTTCTCGTCTTTATGTAATTTTCCGGTGTCGTGACTTCATCGACGGTATAAACATAAGGTACGCCGTATTGATCCGTTTCGTCTAAATCGTCCCAGATCGCTGTCTCTGTACCGTTTTCCAGCGTTTTTACAAAATCGGACAAAGGTTGGCCGTCTCTATACAATTGCAGTTCAATCGTTGGATTAACGTCTGGGCCATCGACCCAGATTTTCGTTCCTGTAATTTTAGTTTTGGGGCTTACATACGTGTTGGTGACGGTAAGTCCATCTAATGTTTTAACATAATTTGCAGGCACTTCAAATTCATTGATTGTATAGATGTATGGGTTTGCGTCAGAATCTGTTTCATCAAGATCATCCCATGTGTATTCTATAATTTCGGCAGTCCCCGGCGCGATCGGCATACCTGCCACCAGCATGGGTAATCCATCTTCGATGTGTCTCCACAATCTAAACGCAAACGCCGGTTTTACTTGTGGGCCATCTACCCATACTTTCGTTCCTGTAACATCAATCTTAGGACTCACATACGTGTTGGTAACGGCGAGACCGTCTTCGTGTTTTTCATAATTTTCCAGTACCGTAGTTTCTTCGACCCAATATGTGTACGGTATTCCGGCATCATTGGTTACTTCAGTCCCTTTTCCTGTCCAAACAAGCTGTGTCACTCCAGGCGATAACGTTTTCAAATACTGTACTTGCAACTTCGGACCGGTACCCGCCTGTCTCATTAACTTAAACTTAACCGGCAGTCCAAGCTCGGGGCCACCAATCCATTCTTTAGTCGCTGTTACATCACTTTGGTAGATATTGGTTACCGTAAATCCGTTGACCCAATTGCCAGCTTTAACGCTCCTGTAATTAGCAACTGCCTGTTCGCTTAGTGTAAAAGCAACATTCGCATATAACTCAGTGCTCATGGTTACAGTCTTGGTTTCTTCCCAAGTATCAATTCCATTGACAGGAGCAACCTGGCTTGGATTATCAAAAATTACTGTTTCAGTTTTTTGTGTAATGATGTCCATTACTAAGTCAAGATTCATAATGGCATCCGGCTTTTGTTCTGGTCCACCTTTCCATATCTTCTTGATCGTAATTGTTCGGGTTTGCGGTATAAGATCGAAATCTATGGTAAATCCGTTTACAGCTTTTGAATAGCGGGGTTCAGTCCCCGAATCGATTGTATAAGTGTATTCTTCCGTATTATTCGTATTTGGAACGAATCGATTCAGATTAGTAAATGAAAACTCTGCTTCCCATCCTGTTGCAGTTTCAATCATATCCACCGGATATACTATCTTGGATGTGGAGCCGGTTCCATTTCTATACAACTGCACGCTCGTGTTACCGGGCTTAACGAAACCATGTGTGTCAAAAGGTTTCCCAGTCCATACAAGTTTCACGGGTATGTCTATTTTTGTTTTTACCTCGTATGTCAAGGTTATTTTGAAACCTTGTCCCACCGGAACAGTTTGATAGGTGTAATCATTTTGGAACGTACTATAATTCGCTATTCTTACATCATAAGTATATGCCGGATCACCTGGTTCTACAGAGAACACATGTTGCTTTGTTCCGACTGCCAAAGTAACGGGGACTCCAACATTATTGTAAACTCCATTATCTTCTCGCACAAGTTGCAGCTTTACACTTGGAACCGTCACTCCCTCGGGAACTCCACTCCAAACAAGTTCAGTCGTAAGATCGACTTGTGAACTTTCATCTCCACTTGCAACGATCGGTGTTAAAAAGGAACCCATTACTGTCATTGCTAATATAATTGCAATGAATGATTTAAATTTATTTTTCATTTTTTCCATACTCTACTTTGAGCCTCCTATTCTAATATTTTCCGGTTTCGATTAACACAGAAAAATGCTTCTGACCTTTGCAATGTGCGATCCAGGCTGGATAGTACATTTGGGTCTAACAAAATTATAAACGGTACGACAATGAAATTAGATGATTTTGTTACAGTAAATGAATTTGCGTAAGATTTTCATCATCGTCTTAGAAGATAAACAACGCTAAACCTTATACAGCAGTTTTTGTTAGCCTACAGAGTGTCTATAATGCATCCTTATGCCCTGCATTCGCACCGCACATGACCGTGTTAGTATTCCAAACGGTTTCAGATATTCGAGTAATTGGTGGGTAATATATACATTTGAAAGGACGGAAGATGATACGGAAAGCGAACGGAATTAGACTTATCACCACTTATACGGTAACCTATTCTTTTACTGCCTTAACTCGTTAAGCCCTGGGTTAGTGGAGAGAAACAAAATAATATAGAAGAATACTGAGTGATTTTTATTGGATGAATTCTTCCAGAGGGTGAGATTAATTGTCCTGGAATGAGTTTTAGCATTTTATTTTGCCGTTGAAGGCAAGCTGTTTTACATAATTGTATTTGTATTTTCACAAAGACTTTTGTCTGGAGCATAAGTGTATGGAATCCCCATTCGATTGATCCGACGACAAGTCTTTTTGTTTGCAAAAAAATAATGAATGAGAAATAACACCGTAACGACAGCCTTTTGATTTGGAGGAGGATTTGAGTGATTCGTTTTGAAAACGTAGTGAAAAAATACGGGGACGCATTGATCCTCGATGATATAACCTTTGAAATAGAGGAAGGTGAATTTGCGGTTCTGATCGGTCCAAGCGGTTGTGGTAAAACGACAACCCTAAAAACCATCAACCGGTTGATTGAGCCAGAAAAAGGTTGCATATTTGTAGAGGGGAAGGATATTTCTCAAACGAATCCGGTCGCGCTTCGCCGGAAAATCGGCTATGTAATCCAGGAAATCGGCCTCTTTCCGAATATGACGGTAGCACAGAACATTGCCGTCGTCCCCAAGCGTTTGAAATACAGTAAAGAGAAAATTGAGAAGATCACTCATGATTTATTAGATATGGTCGATATGTCATACGTAGATTACGCGCACAAGTATCCGTCTGAGCTTTCAGGCGGGCAACAGCAGCGTATCGGCGTATTGAGAGCCTTGGCGGCTTCGCCACCCATCGTGTTGATGGATGAGCCGTTTGGAGCTCTTGATCCCATGACGCGCAGCACACTGCAAGATGAGCTTGTCCGGTTGCATAAGAAATTGAAGAAGACATTTGTCTTTGTCACGCACGATATGGACGAAGCGCTCAAACTGGCAGACAAGATCATTTTCATGGACGAGGGCAAAATCGTTCAGATGGGCTCCCCGGATGAAATGCTTGAAAATCCGGCAAATGATCTGATTAAATCTTTTATGGGTAAGCGGTTATCCGATAACGGAGTTGTTCCCTTGACAGCCGCCGATTTTATGAAGCCTCATCCGGTCAGCGCATACAAGAACCAAGGGGTACTAAAGAGTACCCAGATCATGGCGCGACGCGATATTGATACATTGCTCATCAAAAATGACGATGAAACATATGCGGGGACTGTGACGATTAGAAATATAAGAAGATTCGGCAAACATGTCAATACGATCGGCGAGATTCCTGTGACCTCTCATGTCACCTCTTATGTGACCGATGACGCGGTTGAGAGTTTCGATAAGTTGCTCGATACCGACAGTGATTTTGTTGTTGTTCTAAACAAAAATGACACAATCGCCGGGATTGTTACGAAGACAAGTATGGCGCGAGCCATGGCCGATACACTTTGGGGGGACGAATCATGAGTTTCTTCGAAATGTACGGAGAAAAAATTCTGAAAGCCATCGGTGTTCACTTCTTGTATGTGCTTGTTTCTGTGTCCATCGGATTTGTCATTGCGTTGGTGCTGGGCATCTTGCTGTCGCGAGTTCCGAGAATTGCCAGATTCGTTTTGCCACTCATTTCAGTGTTTCAGACCATACCGGGGATTGTATTTGTCGGTATCCTATTCCTGTATATAGGCATGAAACCTGCCACAGTGATTATCGCGCTAGCGATTTACGCCATGTTTCCTATCTTGAAAAACACATATGTGGGACTGTTAGAAGTCGATGACAGCCTGATCGAAGCGGCTCGTGGATGCGGTATGTCCCGGATGGAGAGGCTGTTTGAAGTAGAATTGCCCCTGGCCACGCCGTCAATCATTGGAGGGCTTCGCATGTCCACCGTCTACACGGTGAGCTGGGCGGTGCTCGCGTCCATGATTGGTCTTGGCGGGCTTGGTGAGTTTATTTATATCGGAATTGCGACCAATAACAACGCATTGATTATCGCCGGAGCTATCCCGGCGGCTGTGATGGCGATTGTACTGAGTCTGCTGATTGATGTAGTCAAGAAACGCAGTATGAAAAGAGTGGCCGCCTGATGAATACGACAATTGTTTTTGAACATCTTTATATCGTTTTGCTGTCGGTGGTCTTTTCGGTAGCAATCGGGCTTCCCCTGGGAGTGGTCGCTTATTTATACCGACCGGCGAGAAAGCCTGTGCTTTGGATTAGCGAGCTGTTGCAGACGATCCCTGCCCTGGCTCTGTTGGGTATGGTGATGCTTGTGGTCGGCGCCGGAAAGGCGACTGTCATTATTGGTCTATTGCTTTACTCTCTACTTCCAATCGTTCACAACACGTATCTCGGGTTGGAGAATGTTAACCCCGGCATCAAACGGGCGGCGCGTGGCATGGGGATGTCGAGAATGGATCGGCTTTTCAGCGTTGAATTGCCGTTATCCTTTCCTATGATCTTTACAGGCATTCGCATTGCGACAGTGACGTCAGTTGGAGTTGCTGTATTTGCCACTTCTGTAGGCGGTGGAGGACTTGGGTCTGTGATCTATCAGGGGATCCGCACTCAGAATATGAAATTGATTTTATCGGGGACGCTTACCTTGATGGCGATGGCCGTCATCTTTGACAGTGGTATGGGCCTGATTGAGAAACGACTGAATAGACGCGGGAACGCGTAAATAAAAAAAGCCTCTTAGACAGGTAAACGAAAATCTGAACCTGCAAGGCAACGATTGTATTGTCAAAGGTTCAATAAATAATGGAGGAAATTAATGAAAAAATATTTAACAGTAATAGTAAGCTTAATTTTGGCGGTAGTTATAATGACTGGTTGTGCCGGCACGAAAGATGGATCGGCTAAGCCGATTGTCATATACGACGGAGAGTTTTCAGAGAGCAAAATTATTCACCAGATGGCGAAGATGCTTGTCGAGGAGCACACGGATGCCACAGTTGAAATTCGCGACGAAATGTCACCGGTCAATAGCTACCGGGATCTAGCCAAAGGTGGTAGCGGTGACTTGATGAATAGTTACGACGGCACCTTATTGACCACATATCTGAAAAAAGATGTGCCCGACGTCCCGGAGGGGAAAACACTTTACGAATACGCTAATGAGGTTGCAATGGGAAAAGACGGTACGCGCCTTCTGAAACCACTGGGCCATGAAAACACATACGCAATTGGGGTTACTAATGAGTTAGCCGCCCAATACAGGATAGACACGATTACAGATCTTGTCGCAGTAGCGCCCGAACTCATTTTCGGGGCAGAACACGAATTCTTCAGTGAAGAAGGTAGCATGAAGTATAGCCCGTTTGTCGATTTTTACGGACTTGAATTCAAAGAAAGTAAAGCAATTGAGATGGCGCTCAAGTATTCCGCAGTTGAAAGCGGAAACATTGATGTGACGATCGTCTATTCAACCGATGGCATGAACAAAAAGATCGGTCTCAAGGTTCTGGAAGATGACCGAAACTTCTTCGCCGAATATAATGACGCCCTGCTTGTACGCGACGATTTGTTTGATCGCTATGAGGAGATCGCTCCAAATCTGGAGGATGTGCTCAACATGTTGGCAGGTCAATTCACCGATGAGGGTATGACCGATTTGACCTATGAAGTCGATGTCAACGGGAAGACCCCGCAGGAAGTCGCAAGGGATTTCCTGGTTGAAAAGGGATTAATCGGTTCGTAATTTAATGTATAAACGCGGTTTTTAAATTCGCGGATTTTCAGGGAAAAATGACCGAGTCATCACGTGAAAGAGAGTTGGCTGATTATGGTAATCGGTCAGCACTTTTTTATCTAATATTGTTAATCCAAGGAGATTGCTCAATGGAAACAGAATCCCAAGTCTGATTTGTGGTGTAATTGATTTTGCAGGAGATAACATTTCGATGACTGACAATCAGGAACTTAATTATTTAGAGCTATTATCGCAAGATCTTTATGATGACGAGTATCTAGTATCGTTGACGCTTCCATATCTTCCGCCCTATCGGTGGGATGAACTAATCGCGTTTTTGGACGTAAGGACAATTGAGGGAGTAGAGACTGTTCTTGAAGGCGTCTACTACAGAACAGTTCGGATGACGACAGAACAGGGACAATCCGTTACTGGATGGCTCGGAGTAGACAATGATGAATCAAAGCAAGCCATCCGTCTCACCTTGACAAAAACGCTTCAGCCAGTGCTTCCACAAATAGTCCTAAAAACTGGGCGCATGTTTGATCTTGACTGCAATCCACATGAGATGCATCAACATCTTTCTAAGATGAATAAAGTCAAGAGCGGGATATATGTTCCGGGAACCCGTGTTCCCGGTTCTTTTGACGTTTTTGAAATGAGTGTGCGCGCAGTGCTTGGGCAACAGATCACAGTGAAGGCTGCTCAGACGATTGCGGGACGGTTCGCTCAAAAGCACGGCACTCCCATCCAAACAAATGTTGTCGGGCTGACTCATATATTCCCTACGCCCGCAGAAATTCTAGAACTGGAAGGGTCTATCGCGGATCATTTGGGACCCTTGGGTGTTACAGGCAGGCGTTCACAAACAATCTTGGCTTTGGCCGAGATGATTGAAGAGGAGAAGATTGATTTTTCTACTTGCGGTGACGCTGAATCGAAGATCAAAGAACTGATAAAGATTCCAGGCATTGGTCCCTGGACAGCCCATTACATCGCTATGCGGACATTCAAATGGCCGGATGCCTTCCCAAGCACTGACTACGGTGTCAAAAAGGTACTAGAACCTAGAACTCAAAAAGAAATCACGGCATTGGCGGAAAATTGGAGACCCTGGCGCGCTTATGCGACCATCAATTTATGGAACTCATTGTCAGAAGGGAAAGAAGATGTATAAATCGTATTATGAATCGCCTATTGGTTTAATGACGCTTGTAAGCGATGGAGACGCGCTTATAGGGGTATGGATAGAAGGCCAAAAATATTTTGCCGCGACGATGGACGAAAATACTGTTGAAAAGAACGATCTTGAGATATTTTTAAAAACAAGAAGCTGGCTTGACCGCTATTTTGCAGGTGATAAACCCGGCCATGATGAATTATCGCTTGCCCCCAAAGGCAGTCTCTTTAGGCAAGGAATTTGGAAGATACTTCTGGGAATTCCTTATGGCGAGACGATAGCGTACGGTGAGATCGCTGTGCGCATTGCCAAACAATCCGGCATACTCAGGATGTCAGCTCAGGCCGTGGGTGGTGCAGTTGGCCATAATCCGATCAGCATTATTATTCCATGTCATCGCGTAATCGGTTCAAAAGGTCAGTTGACTGGTTTTGCCAGCGGTCTTACAAAAAAAGAGTGGTTGTTGAGACATGAAGGCGCAGAGATCATGGGGTAGACTGTTTGTGACAGGGATGTTGGCTTATACTGATACAAAGTAGTAAAGGTACACCCATTATGAAATTTAATTTCCTACCGACTCGTGATATTGAAGAAAACTCTTTGGGAAATGTATTGGACAAAGAGAAAATGAAAAACTTTCTGAATTGCAAAAATCCCGCCTTATGGGTTACTGCAACCGTTGCGGCCGCTTGTGTTATCCCGGTTGTTCTAACATTGAGAAGTCCTAAACGCAAAGCCAAGGATATTCTGGATTGTCAATTGTCTGTCAAAGAGATCGCTTATCAGGCTCCTTTCTACTCATTTACCTACATTCCAGACCAAGCGCCCACGTATCAGTTTTTATCCGATCAACAATTGTTTGTTAAAGATGATTTCCTAACGAAAGATTATAGTAAAGAATGGCGATCACTTGGCACGATGGAGCTTGTGAAGCTTACTGAGGCCAACTTCGACGATCTGTTCTTCACAGGCCAAGATCGTCTCTTCTCAAGAATTCGCAGGAAAAACCTCAATACCTGGCAATTAGATATTTCGGGAGATCCGGATTCAATATTCTACTATCTGATGCAACAAAAGAATGGCGACGTGTATCTGGCCTATGGGTACCGAACGGATGGACAAAATAATCTTGATTCAAGGGGCTGTATTGTCCGTTGGCTGTTTTTAATGAACGCAGATGA
>LFTF01000023.1:12413-14017 GCA_001512945.1 Clostridiales bacterium DTU023
ACAAGCCAGTAGCATAAAGGTAATTTTATCGTGTCAACACACTTGAACGGCATTGTTTTTAACATTCAACGCTACATGATTCATGATGGACCGGGCATTCGCACCTCGGTTTTTCTAAAGGGATGCCCGTTGAGTTGTTCCTGGTGCCACAACCCAGAGGGGTTGATCGGATCACCGCAACTCATGCATTACATCGACAAGTGCGTTCGTTGTGGAGCCTGCGCCTCAGCCTGCCCACATGCGGCGATAACAGTCAAAGACGGAATGTGGCGGTCGGATCAATCGCTGTGTGACGGTTGTGGCCTTTGTATCGAGCGCTGTTATTACGGAGCACTTGAGTTAAAGGGCATCCGCTGGACGGCTCATGATCTCGCAGACGAATTAGGGAAAGATCTGCCGTTTTTTCTGGAAACGGGCGGTGGTGTAACTTTTTCCGGTGGTGAGCCGCTGTTGCAAGCAGCGTTTGTCGCTGCGACCGCCAGAATTCTCAAATCTCGGGGCATCCACGTGACCATTGACACCTGTGGCGCCGTGCCATGGTCCGCATTTGAAAAAGTCAATGGCATTGCCGATCTATTTCTCTTCGACCTCAAGACATTGGACGCTGCAACTTTCAGGGATTATATTGGAGGGCAGGAAGCGTTCGAGCAGATTGTTGGGAATATACATCGTCTCAGCGAGGCGGATGCGGCGATTGAGCTGGTAGTTCCCCTGATCCAAGGCGTTAATGATCGCGATGAGGATCTGGAGCGCTTGCGTCAATTACTGAAAACGACTAAGGTCCAATCTATAAAGTTTCTGCCTTATCATAAGATGGGGAGCGAGAAATACGAGCGGCTCGGGTTGAATCAAGCCAAGCTTTTTTCACCTCCAGAGCAATGTCGAATTGAAACGTTTCGTGAAATTGCTTCTGCCTTTGTCCCCAACCACTGTGCTGACTGAGGAAGTCCGGCAACAGGCTCAACGCATTATAGGAGTGTCGCTATGTTAAGTGAACGCGTCAAACGATTAAAACAGATCAGTGAAAATTCCGTGCCATCGATTTCGATGGAGCGAGCTCGGGCTGTGACCAGAACGTACCAAGAGTACATGGGCAAAGTTAGTACCCCGGTTTTGAGAGCCAAAGCATTCTTGGAAATTATGAGATCGAAAACAATTTACATCGGCGACGACGAGCTGATCGTTGGCGAACGCGGTGAGCGACCAATGGCTACGCCGACATTCCCGGAATTGTGTTGTCACACCCTGGAAGATTTCGATGTCATGGACCGGCGTGAAAAAATAGCTTTCTCGGTGACACAGCGAGATCGGCAAATTCAAGAAGAGGAAATCATACCGTTCTGGCGCGAACGCGCGACCAGGCACATTGTCCTTAATACGGTCGATCAGGATTGGCTTGACGCATACGAAGCCGGTATTTTCACTGAATTTATGGAACAGCGCGGCCCCGGGCACACAGCCGGCGACGATAAATACTTTAAATATGGCTTTTTGAAATTTAAAGACGATATCGCGGCGGCCAGGCATGATCTGGACTATTTTACTGATCCGGCAGCTTCCTCGAAGGAAGAAACGCTCATCGCGATGGATATCGCCTGCGATGC
>LFTF01000023.1:14159-14641 GCA_001512945.1 Clostridiales bacterium DTU023
CAGACGGCAGCCTTTGCCAAGATTCGGCAATTGAGCTGATTCAGTGCTTGTGGATCAAATTTAACAACCACCCTGCGCCGCCTAAAGTAGGGATAACCTTGAAAGAGAGCAGCACTTACTTCGACTTTGCCACGATTAATCTGGGCGGCCTCACTATAGACGGTGAGGACGGCGTCAACGAGTTGAGCTTCATCATCCTCGACGTGATAAAAGAACTCAGACTGTTACAACCGGGGTCAAATGTTCAGATCAGCCAAAAAACTCCTCAGAGCTTCTTGAAGCATGCCATCGATGTTACTCGCACCGGTTATGGTCAACCGTCTATTTTTAACGCCGATATGGTAGTAGAAGAATTACTCGAAGCAGGTAAGAGTCTCGTGGACGCGCGTCAGGGCGGTACAAGCGGTTGCGTAGAATCAGGCGCTTTCGGCAAGGAAGCGTATATCCTCACAGGTTATTTCAACCTTCCCAAGATATTGGAA
>LFTF01000023.1:14747-15277 GCA_001512945.1 Clostridiales bacterium DTU023
GATTACAACGCCGGCGGCGCTCGCTACAATACGACATACATCCAGGGTGTAGGGCTAGCCAATATCACCGACAGCTTAGCAGCGATTAAGACTCACGTTTTCGAGAAATCTAGCTTTACGATGGCCGAACTGATGCAAGCCTTGGCCGATAATTTTGTGGGGCATGAACGCATTTATCATCTCGTGAATGACAGATCGCCCAAGTACGGTAACGATGACCCCATTGCCGATGCGATCATGCGCGACGTATTTGACAGCTATTACAGAGAGGTGACTGGGCGTCCGGCGCCACGATGCGGTACACACCGAATCGACATGCTACCGACGACTTGCCATATTTATTTCGGTTCAATGATTGGCGCGCTGCCCCAAGGACGTCTGGGACACGAACCTTTGGCAGATGGCATTTCGCCGTCCAGAGGCGCTGATCGTCAGGGACCAACTGCTGTTGTCAACTCCGCGGCGAAAATGCCGCATCGATTGACCGGGGGCACACTGCTCAACCAGAAATTTACGCCACAGGTAGTGGC
>LFTF01000025.1:0-4276 GCA_001512945.1 Clostridiales bacterium DTU023
GCACGTGTCGCAGATCTTGCCTTCTCAAATAAACGAGCGCTTGATATCCTGAGCGCCATTGTGCACGAAGATGTTGTCACTATCATCGAAAAACAACTAGAGGCGTTCGAGCGCAGTAAGGCCAAAGCCGTTGTCCTTGACGTTCCTATTCCGGTGAGGCGTGGATTTTTAGATGTTTGCGATCAAATATGGGCGGTTTCTGCGCCTGACAGACTCCGTCTTGAAAGACTGCGCATGCGTGGTGTGGATCAAGCAGAAGCGGTTCGCAGGATAAACGTGCAGATGACTCGAGATGAGTATCGCGATCTGGCAGAACACGAGATTGTCAACGACGGCTCATTGTCAGATCTGGAAAAGCAAATTTTTGCATTATTGATTAAAGAACTTGGCCAGCGGGGCATTCCACTACCGGGTATTCCTGCCTGACAGACTTAGGGCATACGGACTTTTATGTTTAGCAAAAAATAAGGTAGTAGCTACACGCATTACGCTGTAAGTTAAACATTAAATCGGAAAATAATATAGTCACCGTCACGCACAACATAAGTTTTGCCTTCAGAGCGAACAAGTCCTTTTTCACGAGCGGCTACGAAAGATCCATGTTCGTAAAGATCACGGAACGCGACGACCTCCGCGCGAATGAATCCCCGCTCGAAATCAGTATGGATTGCTCCGGCAGCCTCAGGTGCGCAAGCGCCTTTTCGGATTGTCCATGCATGGGCTTCCTTTTCATTTCCAGTAAAAAAAGAAATGCGGCCTAGCACGCGGTAGCTTTCAAGGATGACACGATCGAGACCACTTTCCTGTAGTCCCATTTCAGAGCGGAAGATTTGCCTTTCATCAGGTGACAGCTCACTGATCTCTGACTCAATCCGCGCTGTCACGGGGAGCACTATGGTATCAGTATCCGCAAAATAGTCGGACAGCTGTTGGAAGAGTACATTGCTTGCCGGGTCGGCTCCTTCTGCGACATTCGCCACAACTATGATGGGTTTCATGGTTAGAAGGTGAACGTTATTCATAAAGGGTTCTTCGGAAGCTTCAAACACAAATGATCGGGCCGTTTTTTCTTGATTGAGATGCTCAATCAGGCGGTCAATTAATTCGAGTTCCGCAAGGGTTTCGGAGGCATGTCCTTTGGCCATTTTTGCGACTTTTACGCGACGTTTTTCTAGATGCTCAAGGTCTGCGAGTATGAGCTCAATCTCGATCGTTCGAAAATCAGCGACGGGATTAATTGTTTGTGCTGTGTGCGCTATATTATCGTCATGAAAACAGCGGACAACATTTAAAATAGCATCAACTTCTCGAATATGAGATAGAAATTGGTTGCCCATCCCTTCCCCATGACTTGCTCCCTTGACAAGACCAGCGATGTCGACGAACTCAACGGTGGCGGGTATTAGTTTATTGGTATGTACGAGGTCCGCTAAGAGTGTCAAACGTTCATCGTAAACAGGAACGATCCCGATATTTGGGTCAATTGTAGTAAATGCGTAATTGGCAACGGCTGCTTTTGAACCTGTCAAGGCATTAAATAAAGTACTTTTACCAACATTCGGCAAGCCGACGATTCCGATTTTCATAAGCCATTATGTGCCAGCCGTATTATGAAGCAGGCTGGTACGATGTCCTCCGTTCCTAAGAAATGATATCTCAAAAAGATCACAACATCATAGCACCATACCGCTCGAAACGGATTGCTGTCAAATCAGCTTGTCACGCCACCCGATGACGGCAAGTAAATCACTTCGCTTTGCGATTGGGGATAACGATGGACCTATGAGATCTTTAGCATATTATCGGGTTGTATCGGGAGCTTTGACTGGCCTCGACGGGATACCGGTTGAGATTGAAGTAACGGTCATGCCGGGGCTTCCCAATTTTGAAATAACGGGCAGAGGCGATTCAGCTATAAGGGAATCGCGTGACCGTGTGCGCGCCGCGATCCTTCATAGTGGATTTGAATTTCCTAAAGGAAGGGTTGTCGCAAGTTACGCTCCCGCATCACTTCCTAAACAAGGCAGTGCATTTGATCTTCCCTTGGCGCTGGCAGTTCTGGCCGCGTCTTCACAAGTTGTGAGACCACAGAATCTCCCATCTTCAGCTTGTTTTGGCGAGCTCGCGCTCAACGGGAGGGTGAAACCTGTGTCTGGTGTACTGGGACGTCTTCTAGCCTTGCGTGAACAGGGTATCCGTCATGTCATCGGGCCCCGGGACGGTATCATTGAGGCACGGGCTGTAAACTCTCTCACTTATGAGGGTGTGGACACGCTAAAAGAAGCTGTGAGGCGATTTGCAGGCGTTAAAGGCCAACAGTGTAGCGAGTCTGACACAGAGGTATCGCCTAAAGCAGCGCCCCTATTCACGTTGATAGACATGATTAAAGGTCAGGAGGAGGGCATTCGGGCATGTTTGATCGCAGCAGCCGGCTGGCACCCGCTCCTCATTATGGGTGCGCCAGGATGCGGAAAGACAATGCTTGCCTCTTCGTTACCGCAAATATTGCCGCCTTTAACGGACGAAGAATCTCTTGAGGTATCGCGCATTTACAGTGCGGCTCGCTTGATGGAAACATCATGTGGTCTAATCGTAGATCGTCCATTCAGACACCCGCATCACAGTGTTACAACAGCTGCTCTGATCGGGGGAGGTGTCACGCCGCAACCGGGAGAGTGTACGCTCGCTCATCGCGGCGTCCTCTTTCTAGATGAGTTGACGGGTGTGAGTCCGCGTGTGCTCGACGCGCTTCGTGAACCGATGGAAAGTCGTACCATTCATTTGGCGCGCGCTGATTGGGCAGTCGATTATCCTGCTGATTTTCTGCTTGTCGCAGCCTGTAATCCATGCAGATGCGGATATTTGCTTGAGCCGAATGGTTTGTGCCGATGTGATGACGCAATGGTTCGACGTCATCTTACACGCATCAGTGGTCCGCTCATGGACCGGTTTGATCTCACCGTCATGTTGACAAGAGTTGAAACAGGCAATTTGTTTGACACAAAAGAAATCGCAAATAAAATAAAAAAAGGGGAGCGAATTCGGACACAAGTGAAAGCTGCGTGGGAATTCAGAAATAATCGGACGAAAAACGATAGTTCACTGTTGCGCAACCGGCATATGCCTGCTTCTGATCTTGCGCAAGCCTTGCAAATTGATCGCGACGCGTTGCGATTAGCTTCTACACTTGCCGACACTTCCTTGTTGTCTGTCCGGTCTTTTTATTCGATACTCCGCGTCGCAAGAACGATCGCTGATCTCGATCAACGTGATCTTGTCAAAAATACCGACATCGCCGAAGCCCATCATTACAGAGGTCAGTTGCCCTTTGCCCGAACAGGGGAAATCTGATGAACAATCTGTTGACGGCTATTTCATTTACGGAGGCTTGCACGCATCTGAAGATCGCTCACAAGGAGAGAGGAACGATCATCCTAGAGGCTGGTGGGTTAGACAAGGTAGGCGATTATCTATCCAAAAAAAAGGATCAAGGCAGTCTACCTGCGACAATTCTCTTAGAGAATTGTATAAAAGCGGCAAAACAGCATACCTCCACTAAGTATCCGTCGGATTGGCGCGCCGTATCGATTGTCGACTGCGATTATCCTCACAGATTGCGGCATATTGATCAGGCGCCTGCCATACTGTTTACAAGCGGAGAAAAACTCAATGAATTGAGCGGAGCATTTGTGATCGCTATCATCGGATCGCGAAGTCCATCCGTATATGGTCTGGAAGTGACCAAGCGGTTTGCGTCGGAGGTCGCCCGGCTCGGCGTTCCGATTGTTTCGGGCGGAGCTCGCGGCATTGATGCCTTCGCGCACCGAACAGCGCTGGACAATGGTGGCAGTACGTTTGCAGTACTTGGTTGTGGTCTCGATATTGGATATCCGCCTGAACATAGAGGCCTCTTCGGCCGAATTGAGAAGTGCGGTGCCCTTCTCACTGAGTATGTGCCTGGGACCAAGCCAAAGCGATGGCACTTCCCGGCACGCAATCGAATTATGTCAGGTTTGTGTGATGCCGTGCTTGTGACCGAGGCATCTGCTTCGAGTGGTACGATGATTACAGCTGGTTTTGCTGCAGATCAGGGACGCGACGTCTTGGCAGTGCCTGGTTCGGTTCTTACCGGGAAAAGTCGCAGCTGTCATAATCTGATTCGAGACGGAGCTATTCTTGCCGAGCAGATTGCCGACATCCCGGGCTTGATCGAAAGTGTCGCAGATGGATTGAAAGATAGACCAGGGACAACACAAATAGCTGAAAGTGGAAATGT
>LFTF01000025.1:4283-11624 GCA_001512945.1 Clostridiales bacterium DTU023
GCTCATCCTTGAAGTGCTCGAAAACGCGCCACGCAGCTTGACGTCTCTTTCGGAAGTGTGCGGGATAAGTCACAGAGAGGTGGCGTATCGGATCGCCATTCTCCAAAAAGAAGGTCATATTCTCATGAGCCGCGGGCTATACACACGTGCCAATCTTCAGCGGATCTGAACATTGGCTTTGACAGATACGTGTTTGTCCAGTATAAAATGGTATGAATTTAGATAAAAGGAATAACAAGCATGACTAAAACACTGGTTGTAGTGGAATCACCCGCCAAAGCCAAAACAATCGCCCGATATCTCGGCAAAGATTACGATGTTCGTGCATCGGTGGGACATATTCGTGACCTGCCAGCAGGAACGTTGGGCGTCGATGTAAAAAATAATTTTCAGCCTATGTATCTTACGATGCCAGGTAAAGAGAAGATTGTGGGGGAATTGCGCACGGCCTCCAGCAAAGCGGACAATATTTTGCTTGCGACGGACCCTGACAGGGAAGGCGAAGCGATCGCTTGGCATCTTGCGCATATACTCGATATTGACGTACAGAGTCCATGCCGAATCGCATTTAACGAGATTACGGCAAACGCTGTCAGCAATGCCGTCAAAGATCCCACCCCGGTCAACACTAATCTCGTCAATGCACAACAATCCAGGCGCATTCTGGATCGCCTTGTCGGTTATGAGTTGAGTCCTTTTCTTTGGCAAAAGATAAAAAAGGGGTTATCGGCCGGACGCGTTCAGAGTGTTGCGACTAGAATGATTGTGTTGCGCGAACGTGAGATAGACGCTTTTATTCCCGAAGAGTATTGGAAGATCAAGGCATTTGTCTCTAAAACCAAAGATCAACCGTTATTTTCCGCGTTTTATCATGGAAAGAAGAAAAGCGGGCGCGTTTCGCGTGTAACCATTGGTTCCAAAGCGGAACTCACGGCGCTTCTCGAAGAGTTGGATGGTTGCGATTACATTGTTGATGAGGTCAAGACAGGCACACGCAAACGACGACCGTACGCTCCGTTTACGACAAGCACACTTCAACAAAGCGGATCTCGGGCGCTTGGGTTTACGGCAAAGCGCACAATGTTCGCTGCTCAAAAGCTGTATGAAGGTGTGGTGCTAGGCGAGCTGGGGCAAACATCGCTCGTCACGTATATCAGAACTGACTCGGTTCGTGTAACGGCGGAGGCTGTCACCGCGGCACGTGAACTGGTCGCCAATACATACGGTGACTCATACCTTCCTGCCAAATCACCTTTTTACCGCAATAAAAGCAAATCGCAAGACGCGCATGAAGCAATACGCCCGTCGCATTTTGACCTGCCGCCCGAGCGTGTGAAACCCTATCTCACCAGTGATCAGTTCCGACTTTACGATATGATCTGGAAACGATTTATTGCCTCCCAGATGGTAGCTGCTACCTATAAAAAAGGGACGATTGATATCGTTGCCGGCGATAACTTGTTCCGGGCGTTAGGTGAATCGCTCCTTTTCCCTGGCTGGCTTGCGCTTTATGGCGCTACTGGCGAGGAAGAAGAAGAGACGCGTAAAAAGGATAGCAAGGACAGTGATGATCAAACTGAACTTATCAATCTTCCCGAACTAGAGGCGGGAGACCAGTTAATACTTGACAGGCTCGAGCCTGAACAGAAATTTACGCAGCCACCGGCTCGCTATACAGAGGCGTCCCTGATCAGTGAAATGGAAAAACTCGGCATCGGGCGTCCCTCGACATACGCTCCGACTATTTCTACTCTCTTTGATCGACTATACGTTGAGCGCGAGGCAAGGCAATTGAAGCCCACAGAGCTTGGAGTGACCGTTACAGTCATGCTGGAAGAGCATTTTAGAAATATTGTAGACACCGACTTCACGGCGAAGATGGAGAGTGAGCTTGACGAGGTAGAATCTGGCTCGCGTGACTGGGTGGAAGTCCTGAGAGCATTCTACGGTCCCTTCCATGAAGACGTTATAAAAGCCAAGAAGAACGCTGAGAAGATTGTAATAGAGGTTGTGCCAACAGGAAAAAAATGCCCTGAATGTAAAGAAGGTGATCTCGTTTTCCGGGATGGACGCTATGGCAAATTTATTGCGTGCTCACGTTTCCCCGAATGCAAATTCACAGAGGCCATCTCAGAACCGACCAATGCCCATTGCCCCCAATGTGGTTCAGTGATCCGTGAACGAAAGATTCGGCGCGGGAATAAACTCTATTTCTGCGAGAAAACCAAGGATCCTGAATGTGATTTCACAAGTTTTGATCTTCCAATCGATGACAAATTCTGTGAAACTTGCAATAGCTATATGGTGCTGAAACGGTTCCGAGGGCGGACATATGAACGCTGTTCCAACAAAGAATGTGCCTCGAACAAAAAAACTGCAAAAAAATCCAAAGACTCGACAGACAAAAGTGAAGACTGAGAGCGGAGCACTGTCGAAATGAAGCGTATCATCGTGGTCGGCGCAGGTCTGGCCGGATCTGAGGCCGCACTTACGGCCGCCCGCCTAGGCGCCCAGGTTACTTTGATTGATATGAAACCGGGTCAACGCACGCCTGCGCATCATTGCTCTTCTTTTGCAGAACTTGTCTGTAGCAATTCACTTAAATCTAATCGGCCCGATACAGCACAAGGACTTCTCAAAGAAGAACTTCGCGCGCTTGGCTGTGAACTCCTTGAGATAGCCAATTCGACATCTGTGGCTGCCGGCGGTGCGCTCGCCGTCGACCGTGTGTTGTTTTCTTGTGCTGTGACTCACCGGATCACCGGCAATCCGGCGATTCAAGTGGTCGAGAAGGAAATCAGTTCGCTTGAATCACTGCTCGATGATGACAGCGTGGTCATTGTCGCAACAGGTCCGCTGACTTCCGGTGGACTGTATAACTCGATACAGGACTTTACGGGTGGGGAGGGGTTGCATTTTTTTGATGCCGCCGCACCCGTAATCGACGTTTCGTCTATCGACATGACCTGTGCATTTCGCGCCTCTCGTTATGACAAGGGGGGACCTGACTATATCAACTGCCCGCTTAACAAAGAGGAATACATTGCGTTTCGCGAGGCATTAATTAATGCTCAAACGGCTCCTGTCAAAGACTTCGATGAGATTTATTTCAAAGACTGCCAGCCGATTGAAGTCCTGGCTTCTCGGGGAGAGGACACGATGCGTTTTGGTCCCCTGCGTCCGGTGGGGCTCAATGATCCCGTTACAGGCAAACGCCCATACGCGTGCCTGCAATTGCGCAAAGAGGATCTGGCAGGGACGATGCATTCTCCCGTCGGCTTTCAGACACGACTGACTTTCCCTGAACAGCGACGTGTCTTTGGTCTGATTCCCGCACTCAAGGATGCCGTCTACTATCGATACGGTGTTATGCACCGAAATTCATTTCTTAACGGTCCCCTTGTTTTTAAAACGGGTTTCAGGAGTCAAAGTGATGACCGCCTATATTTTGCAGGTCAGCTGTCAGGATTGGAGGGGTATGTCGAAGCGATCGCTTCCGGACTTGTCTCTGCTTTGCAGGCGGTGGCCCAAGCAAAAGGATTTTGCGAAACATGGATGGATTACCTGATTCCCTCCGAGAAGACAATGATCGGAGCACTTGCCTCATGGGTGTCCAACGCGAACTGTGAATCATTTCAACCCATGAATGCTAACTTTGGCCTTTTGCCTATTGATCAGCAGGAGAGAAAAATTAGAAAACAAGAGAGATCTGAACTACGTGTTGCTGCATCAGCGATAGCCATCGCGAAAACAGCGATGGCGGTGGAAGATCTTCTCTTGTCTGAATCGCCGGATGATCGCCGGCTCAGAGGATGACGCACAGTGATTTGCGTTCTATGATGATTGTATGGTAACTACAAACCCAACGATTATGTCAACACAAGCGGATAATCTGACTTCCTCCTACGTCTACGATTTGCCGCAATCCCTGATTGCGCATCATCCTGCAGATGTGAGAGACCAATCGAGACTGCTCGTCATGCATGGCGATGGTTGTCTTGAACACAAGGTGTTTACGGATTTAAAGACTTATCTCCGTCCGGGAGATTGCCTGGTTCTAAACGATACACGAGTAATCCCTGCAAGGCTTATGGGCAAACGGGCACAAACAGGCGGCGCGGTAGAGTTTCTTCTGCTGCGCTGTTTGTACGAAAAAACATGGAGGGTGCTCGTCAAACCAGGCCGAAATGCGAGAATAGGCGAGCATGTCGTTTTTGGAACAGGCGAGCTGGAAGCCGTCGTCGATGACATTGAAGGCGATGGATCCCGAATTGTCACCTTTTCATGCCAGGGCGATCTGCTCGATCGTGTTGAGCAACTGGGTGAGATGCCCCTTCCGCCTTACATTCATGAAAATCTGGATGATCCCTCCCGATATCAGACGGTATATGCGAATAACCCAGGATCAGCTGCTGCACCGACCGCCGGACTTCATTTTACGGATTCTTTATTAAAAGAGATCGAAGCGATGGGCGTGGCAATTGCGCGTTTGACACTTCACGTTGGACTTGGGACATTTCGCCCGGTTAAGGAATTGATTATCACCGACCATGTCATGCATTGTGAATCGTTCATTCTCGACGAAGACGCTGTCAACACAATCACAATGACAAAAGCAGCGGGAGGACGAGTGATCGCAGTTGGCACGACCAGCTGCCGTGTACTGGAAAGTGTGGCGCTCAGTCAGATTGACCGAGAAGGACAACACGGTTCACCTATACGGTTACGACCGACCTCCGGTGAAACAGAACTATTCATTTCTCCCGGATTTACATTCAGAGTTGTGGACGCGATGATCACCAATTTTCATTTGCCGGGTTCGACACTCCTGATGCTTGTATCAGCGCTGATGGGACGTGACCAGATGTTAAAGGCTTATCACGTTGCAGTTGAAGACAGTTATCGTTTTTTCAGCTTCGGGGATGCGATGCTTCTTCTGCCCCATGATGCGCAATACCGAGAAAATCTACACACACAAAGCAACATCGACGGAAGAGGTTAAATTTGCAGGCAGTTACTTACGAATTGAAACATGTTTGCCGACAGAGTGGCGCGCGCTACGGTGTTGTGACAACACCTCATGGTTCTTTTGAGACACCGGTCTTCATGCCTGTAGGCACAAGAGCTACAGTCAAGACAATGACACCGGAAGAGCTCAAAACGATCGGTGCTCGGATCATTCTCGGCAATACGTACCATCTTTGGATGCGCCCAGGTGAAGAGATTGTAAAGGAAATGGGAGGTCTTCACACATTTATGAATTGGGATCGCCCGATCTTGACCGATAGCGGCGGATTTCAAATATTTTCTTTGGCCAAGCCCAAAGATATTGTTGAAGAGGGCGTTCATTTTCGCTCACACATAGACGGGTCTAGTCATTTTCTAACACCAGAAAAAGCAGTTGCCATTCAGGAATCACTCGGTTCCGACATTATGATGCAGCTGGACGAATGTACGCCATGGCCTGCAGATGAGGATTATGTGCGTCAATCTCTCGAGCGCACGACGCGGTGGCTTGATCGCGCTGTCCGTGTTTGGAACAATCCGCAAAAACAGTCGCTATTTGGGATCGTGCAGGGCGGTACCGTTGAACAGCTTCGCATCCAGAGTGTCAAAGAAATTACTTCGTTTGATCTGCCTGGATATGGCATCGGCGGACTTTCAGTGGGTGAACCTGCCCACTTGATGTATGCGATGATTGAAGCCATCATGCCATTTCTGCCGACAGACAAGCCCCGCTATCTTATGGGTGTCGGTTCGCCTGACTATCTAGTTGAAGGCTCGGTGCGTGGAGTTGATATGTTTGACTGCGTCTTTCCAACCCGTATCGGACGAAACGGAACAGCTCTGACATGGAGTGGTCGCGTTAACACTCGGAACGCTTGCCATCAACGGTCTAATATGCCGCTAGACCCTGATTGCGATTGCTATGTTTGTCAAAATTACACACGCGCGTACCTGCATCACCTGATCCGTTGCGGGGAAATCCTTGGTTTGCGTCTGCTGTCATGGCATAATCTTGCTTTCCTGATGAACTTGATGGGGAAGATCCGAGAGGCCATTCAGGAGGATCGATTACTCACATTTCGTGATGAGTTTTTTGATCGTTATGTTGTGCGCAGCGGTAAGTCAATCTGATTGAACGCGACAGAGACTGTTTGCGTTCGCGTTTTATGTTACACTCTTTTTGTCCGGAAAGCTCTGTGAGGCACAATACTTTACTATCGCTAACCGAACCAATGACATATCAAATCGAGGAGGATCAACATGACCTTATACCCATTGTTGCTGGAAGCTGCTGAAACAGCTGCAGAGCAAAAACCCGGAGGCAGTATTGTTAGCTTGCTTTACACCATGCTTCCGTTCATTCTGATCGTCGGCGTAATGTACTTTTTTACCATCCGCCCGCAGAAGAAGAGAGAGAAGAAGCTTAAAGAAACAATCGCTTCGATGAGACCTGGCGACAAAGTTATGTCCATTGGTGGCATTGTCGGCCGCATTGCGAATATCTCTGATGATGAAGTGACAATCTATTCTGGTGTTGCCAATACGATGCTTACCTTTAAAAAATCGGCTATAAGCACTGTATACCCACGAGCATCCGACGAAGCAGATTAAATCAAAATTGCTTGATCCGGCTGCAAAACGACCAGATCAAATATCTTTTGCCGAGAAGTCTGTGTATCAACGAATACACAGACTTTTTAGGTGATGGCAGATGCTGTATAATTGACATGAAGACTTCTGGCTGCGAAAATGTATCATTCAGCTAAAAGAGTGGAGCCACTAATCATTGGGACTTATTTCACAACAATCCATTGAATCGGTGATCAACGCTAACGACATCGTTGAGGTTGTGTCTTCCTATGTTCGCCTTGAAAAGAGAAGTTCTCTGAATCTGTTTGGGCTATGTCCTTTTCACGAAGAAAAAACTCCTTCATTTAGCGTATCACCCGGTAAACAGATATTCTACTGTTTTGGCTGTCAAAAGGGTGGAAACGTCATCAAATTTATTCAGGAAATCGAACATGTTTCGTATCCGGAAGCGATTCGACGTCTGGCAGACAAGGCTGGAATCACAATCGAAGAATCGGGAGACGATTCCTGGAAAGAAAAATACGAGCGTGATAATCTTGTTTATGAAGCATTGCTTGAAGCGGCCCGTTTCTTCTATTCTAGATTGGAAGATGCAGAGGGAACTGAAGCGCGAAACTATCTTGAACAGCGCGGAATCTCTAAATCACTTTACCGTAAGTATGGATTGGGATACGCGCCTAAACAAGGTCAGGCGATGTATGACTGGCTTGCAAAAAAAGGGATTGCTGACCAGGTGATGCTTGA
>LFTF01000025.1:11710-25733 GCA_001512945.1 Clostridiales bacterium DTU023
CAAAGGCAAGCATTTGTTCGGATTACCACAAGCTGTAAAATCGGCCAGAAAAGAATGGTTTCTTGTTGAAGGCTATTTTGATGTTATTGCCCTTGCTAAAGTGGGGATGGACAATGTGGTGGCACCGCTTGGAACCGCATTGACAGACTATCAGGCAAGAGCGATCGGGCGGCATGCGGATACGGTGAATCTTTTGATGGACAACGACCGGGCGGGCAGAGATGCCTCCCTGCGTGCCCGAACTATTCTCGAAAACAAGGGAATCGCGACTCGATTTATTCTGCTAAAAGGGGCCAAGGATCCCGATGAATATTTTTCATCTTTCGGTTGCGAACGGTTAACTGCGGCACTTAGTGAAACACTGGATGCGACGGAGTATCAACTCGCGTTGCTTAAACTTGACGTTGACTCTGTGCTGGGAATGCCCTCAGCCGATTACCGGAACGGAGCTTTAGATTTATTGGCCGCAGAACCGGACATCGTTAAACGCGAGCTTTATAGCGGTCGACTCGCTAAGGAATTGCAAATCAATAGGCGGGCAATCCGTGAAGAAGTCGAGAGGCGCCACAATGTGATGAAGGCTGGTCCAAGGGGTGCTGTCTCACAACAAAGAGACTTACGTCGCGGCAATGTAAGACGAGACAACAGAAGAAAACTCAGAAAATATAATGAAGACGAGATATTCATATTAATGATGCTTGCCGATAATACACAGCTCATTCATATAAAACCAAGCGTTCCCAAAGCCAAGCTTGGAGGATATGCTTTGAGTGACGACACCGGAGCGTTTTTGTCTTCCGAACAGGCGACTGCCCCTTTGTCTGCTTCCGATTTCGGGAATGGATTTTTGCGAGAGGTAGCGGCTTTGTCTATAATAGAAGCAGCGAAGGGGAGTCTGACACTCGCCGCGTTGCACGCAAATATTGACAACATATGGGAAACGTACGAAAATAAACTATCGGATGATGAAAGGGATGACTCTGCCCCTGATGTTCCGGAGCTGGTACACTCTATGGTCCAGCAACAGTTCAACGCGTACGATGCCAGCGAACTATCGAAGCAATCACTGGGACGCGTTTATCTACAGCGACTTATACATCTAAGATTGTCGCAATGGGAGAGACAAGCGACGATTATAAACCGGAAAGCCGGAGAACTTGAGATGGCAGGATCGGACAAAGAAGCTGCGGAGCATTACGCGAATGCGGTAACACTGACAACAGCCGCTCAGGTATTTAGAATGATCACACAGGGAGAACAACAAACGTGAATAATAATATAGAACTAATCGCGGTTACATCATGGCGCGAATCGGCAGCTCTGACTGCGGCCAGATTGTCTAAACCGGCGGAAGATATTACCGAGACCACAGAACAACCGATTATCGATTTCAGATTGCCGGTTCTGATGGCACCTGATCATTACACGCGCCCGAATAGGCCGGAGTTAAGCGTTGAATCTGCAGATGAGATAGATGTTCCGACGTCGGAGAAAATCGTCATCAAGGAATCGGTTATGGATATGGCTGATATTGATGATGACGATGAGGCCCAGGACCGTGAAATTCGAAAGAGTCTGAAAGATGATAGTGAACAAGGTTTCAGCTCAGATCCTGATGATATCGTCGATGAAAAGCTCGCTTCGGAGGACGAAGAAGACGAGGATGATGATGAATCACTGCTCGAACGCTTAAGCGACAGCGACATAGACTTGAATGCCATTTACCCTTTGATTTGTCACGGTAAAGACAATGATGATGAACTTGAACAGCAGCAAGTTCTTGATTTTCTCGAAAAAATTAAGTGGGATGAAGATCGTCTTGACGATGTCATTGTTCTACTTGAGCGGGCAGGTATTGAAGTTGTTGATGAAGAAGAGATAGTACGTGAAATCCGGGATAGAGACCGCAACAAAAAGGCTGAAGCCTTTAACGATGCGATGATCGTAGATGATCCTGTCCGAATGTATTTAAAAGAAATTGGCAAAACGGAACTTCTCACAGCTGACGAAGAAAAAGAATTGGCTGCGCGCATGGAGGCCGGTGATTGGGCTTCTAAGCAACACTTGATCGAAGCCAACCTAAGACTGGTCGTCAGCATCGCTAAACGCTATACCGGTCGCGGTATGCACTTCCTTGATCTGATCCAGGAAGGTAATCTCGGATTGATCAAGGCCGTCGATAAATTCGATTACACAAAAGGATTTAAGTTCAGCACCTATGCGACGTGGTGGATCAGACAGGCAATCACACGAGCCATCGCTGATCAGGCCAGAACGATCCGTATCCCGGTCCATATGGTTGAAACGATCAACAAGCTGATCCGTATCCAACGCCAGCTCGTACAAGAACTGGGTCGTGAACCTGAGGTCGAAGAGATGGCAGCTGAGATGGAATTGCCACCTGAGAAAATCCGCGAAATCATGAAAATTTCTCAGGAACCAGTCTCTCTCGAAAAACCGATCGGGGAAGAGGAGGACAGCCATCTCGGTGATTTTATACCCGATGAAGATGCCCCCTCTCCTGCTGATCAAGCGGCTTCCACTTTGTTAAAAGAAGAGTTGACAAAAGTACTCTCGGGGTTGACACCAAGAGAAGAAAAAGTTTTGCGGTTACGTTTCGGTTTGGATGACGGCAGAACACGCACTTTAGAAGAGGTCGGACTCGAGTTTGACGTGACGCGCGAACGCATTCGGCAGATTGAAGCGAAAGCACTCAGAAAGATGCGCGGCCCTAACATGAGTGCACGCCTTCGGGAGTATCTTGAATAATCCGACGTGATTGTTTTGTATTGACAAAGGGGCGTTTCTGATAACGCCCCTTTGTCAGCTCTGAGCATAGGTGCCGTTTATGAAAGATAATAATCAAAAACAAACAGAATCTTGTGTTGTAGTGGGAAACGCACGGTTGGATCTATTGATCCGTCTCGTTCGCGAAGTACCGTGCCAACGCCTGATTGATGTAGGAAGCGATCACGCGACGGTGCCCATTCAGCTTCGAAAACTTAATTATTGCANNAGAGGAAGGTATCACAGAAGGATTCGACGCCGTTCAAGCAGATGGGCTCGACGGAATTGAGTTTTTCTCAGAAGATGTCCTCTTGATCAGTGGTCTTGGAGGGCAAACGATTGTTCGTATTCTTGAGAGAAACGCACAAAATGCGAAAATACCGAAAAGAATGATCTTGCAACCACAAACGCACCCAGAAATACTGCGAGCAATGCTTTGCGAGAGGGGTTTCGCTATCTCAGATGAACGATGTGTGCACGACCGCGGTCAGACGTATCTTGTGATTGTTTGCGATCGAAACGACGAACCTTTATCATCTCTGTCACCGCTGCAAGCCTATATAGGACCAGTCATTCTCAGCCGCTTAAAAGAGACAACTGCGAGATACAGATGTCTAGATGATGACGAAAATCACGACCGGGATTCTATACCTGACGTCGACAACGAAGATTACGCCATTATTGAGTATCTGCGAAAGAGAAAAAGACGACTTGATAGACAGGCGCCCTACCGAATCAGCGCCAAAAAGCTACTCCGAGAACTCAATCTTTTTACTAGTGGTGAAAAATAAGTAACTTAATCACTTTACAAGCAGCTGGAATCATTGGTAACTGAGTGCTCCATCCCTTATAATGAACACCGATCAATAACTGAGTCAGCCGGATGGTCGCGGCGCAGCGCCTAAAGGCACGCGCTGAGGAAAGTCCGGGCTCTTAGGGCAGGATGCCGGTTAACGGCCGGTGAAGGCAACTTCAAGGATAGTGCAACAGAAATAGACAGCCGGGCTTGTCCCGGTTACGGTGGAAAGGTGAGGTAAGAGCTCACCGGCGCCGCGGCGACGCGGCGGCCATGCAAACCCCATCCGGAGCAACGCCGTGGAGGAACAACTGTCGCCCGCAGGTTCCATGGAGGCGGCTTGAGCCTTTCGGCAACGAAAGGTCGAGATAAATGGCCATTCAAGACAGGACCCGGCTTATAGGCTGGCTCAGCTAATTGATCAAGTAATTTGCTTTTTACTCGCCTCTTGAAGGCGAAGATGCATTTAGCGGGAGAACCGTATGGAGAAGTTGCCGCGCGGCGCGTTTGTACTCAAACGAGACAAGACACCTTTCTGGAATAATAGTAGCCTCGCGTGGATCGCTTTTCTGATTCCTTTTGTGATCATGGCGCTAGCTTATGGGGCGATCCAGGTGTTTCCTTTTGGCCAGCGTCACATGCTAACAGTCGATTTGTATCATCAATACGCGCCATTCTTCGCGTTATTTCGAGATAAGTTGCTGTCCGGCGGTTCATTGTTCTATTCAATGGCAGGCGGTCTTGGTACCAATTTTTACGCGTTATTTGCATACTACCTCGCAAGTCCTCTGAATTTGCTGCTGCTCATATTCCCTCCGGCCTACCTCACGGAAGCCATTATGCTGATCACGCTCATCAAAATCGGGCTTGCCGGGCTTACCTTTTATCTTTACCTGCGTGTAAGTTTTCAACGTAGGGGCGCGCTCGCAGTGGCGTTTTCGACATTTTATGCCCTTTCTGGTTTCGTCATTGCTTATTCGTGGAATATCATGTGGCTGGACGCGCTTGTCCTTTTACCCGTTGTACTTTTAGCGCTCATTCGCCAGATGCGAGACGGAAAATGGCTTCTGTATCCTGTCGCGCTCGCATTGCTTCTTATCTCAAACTATTACATTGCATTCTTTGCCTGCGTTTTTATTGCGCTCTATTATCCGATTTTGCTTGCTCGCTATACACCTGACAGACAACTGGCAAATCGTGCGCTTACCTTTGGCAAGACTGCGGTCTTGACGATCATGGGTGTCGCACTCTCCGCAATATTGCTTTACCCTGCCTTTCGTTCGTTGGCATTGACTTCGGCTTCGGGTGACAAGTTCCCTGCTGCCGTTGAGTTGATCGGTAAACCGCTGACTTACCTCGGTCAGCTGTTTCCGTTCCTGCAGCCTACAATTCGCTCGGGAGCTCCCAATCTTTATTGCGGCCTTCCCATTTTATTGCTGATACCCATCTATTTCATATCGAATCGGATCGGTTTGCGCGAAAAAATAATGAACGGGTTACTTTTACTGTTTTTATTTTTGTCATTTGAAACCAATGTACTTAACTTTGTCTGGCACGGGATGCACTATCCTAACCAGCTTCCATACCGTTATTCATTTGTCGTGATACTTTTGCTTTTGACCATTGCGTACGATGGTCTTCGATCAACCAGGGAGTTCCGTGCTACCGAACTCGGTTTGCTGGGGTTATGTCTCGCTTTTATCATTCCTGTCGTTGTGGCACTTGATCCCGAAATGAAGGTTTCGCCATGGACTCAGTGGGGTGCGATCGCGCTCATGCTGATCTATATGGTTCTGTTTTCGTCGTTTCAGTCACGCAAATATAATCGGCGTCTACATGTGAATATTCTTCTTGGCGTCATGCTGATCGAGATTGCGTTGTCAACTTTCTCAGGCATCTATCACATTGATCGCAATGAGTATTTTGGTAACCGTGACGGTTATTCGGCGGGCAGTACTGTCAATTCGATTCGTGAGGCGGTTAACCGAGTCGAACAACTCAATCAAGCAGACAAATTTTATCGCATGGAGGTCAGACCGCACAAAACATCGAATGATCCCTGTCTTTATGGCTACAACGGCCTATCTCTTTTCGCCTCCACATCGCCTAAAGCACCCGTAGATTTTTTCAGCAATGTCGGATTGCAGAACAACGGAATCAACAGTTACCAGTACCGTGGTTCGACATTATTTCTTGACTCGTTATTCGATATCAAGTATGTGATCGCGCGCGAAGACACCGTGTTCAATGAGGTAGAACGGTTCATCGTGCTAGGCAATGACTTGATCACTGTTTATCAAAATCCTTATGTGTTCCCGCTAGGATTTATGGCTGATGGGACGATCCTTGATTTTTCAAGTTCGAAAGCCAATCCTTTCCGTTCGCAGAATGATCTTGCAGATGCAATTTCGGGAGAGGAAGTTGAACTTTTTGATGTGCTGTTACACGATCCCGTATCTGGCAGTGCGCTAAGTGCCCCCGGCCAAGGGGGAGCTTTGTTCCGTTATACCAGCGGGACTGGCATTGCGGGACGCACACACAATGTGTCATGGACCGCTACCAAATCGGCGCCGCATTACCTCTCACTTGACATGCGCGGGCACGCCGTCGACAAGGTAGAGGTTGTAATCGAGGATCGGGCTATACCGATAGAGGGATCAAAAAAAGGTGTTTTTGAACTAGGCACCGTTGCGGAAAGTGAAGAGATCGAGCTTGAGATATCGGTATCAGAAACCGAGACGGAATCGGGTGATTTTGAAGTACGTATCGCCTCACTGGATAGAGAGGTTATGTGGGAGTTGGCTCAACAAGCGCAACGTGAAGGATTGAAACTTAACATCATGGAAGACGATCACTTTGCCGGACAAATTTATCCAAAAAAAGACGGATTGCTTGTGTTATCAATTCCTTATGATCCCGGTTGGACTGCGTACATCGACGGGGTGCCCACGGAGATAGAGACAATTGACGGTGCATTGATGGCTATACCGGTAGAAGCCGGCGTACACGATATATTTTTCGCATTTCTTCCGGTAGGATTTCATACAGGACTGTATATAACACTTGCTTCAGTTGGTACGTTGTTACTCATCATTTTGTGGGGTTTCGTTTTCAAAAGATATGTCAAACCTAGACACAATAACCGAGAATCTGAAATTGAGGATTTTGCAGAATCGTCTGGTTTCTCTCTGGAGAATGGAGAATCAGCAGCAGAGAGTGTTTATCCCGAATTCAGGCAGAAACAGTGGCGTTTTTCCAAAAAGGACGACTTTGTAGATGACAACGCCGGCGAGGCAATCGACGAAGACGGTACTTTTGAGGAAAGATTATTTCCGAATTTGGTCGATGCAGAAACTGCAAGTAATAGCTCACCTGATGAGGAGGAAGACGAGAAAGTTACGTCCAACACTGAGCCTTGATGGTTGGTGCGATATCGTAAAATCGTAGCCAGCGACTAAGAGGTAAAGCATCCAATGATTCCCAAACATTACATTACTTGGATCGCAGCCGTTCAAGGCGAAGGTGTACACTTTGTGCACGAAGCGGGTAATAAGACGCCCGCTTTTCTATTTCATAACGAGCTTGTCAAGCTCAGTTCGTTCTTTGCCNNTCTTTTACTTGGTAGCCAAGCGCTTCGCACATTCGGCGAATTTGACGGTTCAAACCCTGTGTTAAAACGATATGGAATTCACGCTCTCCTGTTTGCCAGACGCGGCAGGGGAGAGTGACGGTATCAAGAATGTGCACACCCGCAGACATTGTTTTGATAAAGGAATCGGATATGAGTTTGTCAACGCTCACGAAGTACTCTTTTTCATGTCCGTATTCAGTACGGGTAAGCCGATACGCGAGGTCTCCATCATCGGTGAGTAGGATTAGTCCGCGTGAATCGCGGTCAAGCCTGCCGATTGTAAAAACCCGTTTTGGGTAATTGACGAAGGTGATGATGTTATCACGTCGGCGAGGGTTACTGGTACATGTGATTCCCGCAGGTTTATTGAGTGCGAGGACGACGTGTTCATCAGCCGGAACAGGAGAGATGCGTTTGTTGTCTACCAAAACCACATCAGTTGGAGCGACTTTTTGACCAAGAGATGCCGGCACCTCATTGATGAGGACCCTTCCTTGCGCAATCAGTTCGTCAGCGCGACGGCGGCTACAGACGCCGGAACGAGCGATGTAATGATTGATTCTCATATTAGCCATCCGTTACATCTTTGAAATCGTCAGGGGTATCGCTGTCATAGACTTCCTTCATGCGAGAAAGTGACCGCAAAACATCATCGGCATAAGGAATGCCAAGCGTAAAGGTTGAGCCGTGCCTTTCGGTGCTCTGAACTGTCAACTCGTAGCCAAGCTGTTCGGAAATTTCGTGAGCAATGGACAGACCAAGGCCGGTACCGGGGTCTTTATGCGCTTTGTCCTCTTTGTAAAAACGATCAAAGACGTGATCGAGGTCCTCAGCGTCAATGCCAACGCCTGTGTCTTCAACTGATACAGAAGCTGTGTCAGATTGTTGGGCAATCCTGAGCGTTATGATGCCGCCTGATGGCGTAAATTTCATAGCGTTATCGATCAGAATCACAAGAATCTGCTCAATGCGATCTGAATTTCCCCAAACAAGAGGAAAATCTTTCTCAAGCCCTTCGACTCGCAGTGAGAGTTCATGGTCTGCAATGATGGCAGAAAAGTTATCTGACACACCTCGAATGATGTCGAGCAAGCTAACCGGCTTCTGCTCAATCGGTGTGCTTGCTGCCTGCAGGCGGGAGAGTTCCAACATGTCGTTAATCAATCGGGACAGTCGTAGTGTTTCACGCAAGAGGATTTCGTGATAACGCTTTTGATCCTCCGGTGAAACTACCATGCCTTCTGTCAAGGGTTCGAGCAGGCCGCGCATAGCCGTGAGGGGGGTTCGCAACTCATGCGATACATTTGCGACGTAATCACGTCGCGTCTGTTCCAACCGTTCCGCCTGTGTAATATCGCGAAAAAGCCCCACTGCGCCACTGACAGTTTGCTGCTTAGTCAGAAGTGGTGTAATCACGACCTGGATTTGTCTGTGATCTTTGGTAATCACACATGACACTGTGTTCTTTGCCTCCATAGCTTGGTCAAAGAAGTGATTGATGCGGCTACCTTGTAAAAAGCTTTCCGGTGTTGTTTTATCCTGATATTTCTTATCAAGACCGAATACTTCGAAAATTCGGTTATTGTACTCGGTTATTTCTCCCTTACGGTTGATGGCGACGATGCCTTCACCGATTCCGTCGATAATCTGTTTGAGACGAATGGCCTGATCACTTAATTGCTGAAACGATTCTGACAAATCCTCCGCCATTTTGTTGATCGTACGGGCAAGATCCCCAATTTCACCTTCTTGCGTTTCATCTGCACGCCGGGAAAAATCACCCTGGCTCATGGCCAGGGTCACGACCCGCATAGATTCAAGCGGGCGAACAATACGGAAGGCCGCAATGATCACAGGAATGATCATAATGACGAGCACAATCAGTGAAGAAGTAAGTAGAGCGAAATTAAGACTTTGGATGCCTGCATTCATTTCCTTTGATGGCTGAACAAAAATGGTCGATCCAACCCGAGTTCCCGCTCTGTCTTCAATCGGTACAGAGAGAATAAGGAAATTATCTCCCGCGACGGGCAGTCTGTAACGGCTAAGACGGTGTGTGCCCTTATCTTGAAACAGGGACGCATGCTCTTTCAAGACGATATTGGACAATTCATCCGCTTGGGCAACCAGCTGTTCTGGCAATTGTGTGTGCTGGCGAATATGTCCGGCATCATCGACGATGTAAATCCAATTCCCGAAAAGCTCGTGCGAGTGCTCGATCAGATCGAGGCAGAAGGTAGTGCCGGCTTCCGCATCGAATATGCTCTGAGAAATCAGATGAGCGCGTGGCAAGAGTTCTCTCGCTTTTATACGTGTAAAGACAGGGTTTGCTACGAAACTATAGAAAACAGCGGTCAGGATTGTCCATAACATAATGGCAGCAATCAATAATAGAAAGATTCTCCGTACAAGGAAACGATTTTTCATCGGTGACACTAAGCAGAAGCTTCAAACTTGTACCCGACGCCGTAGACAGTAATCAAACCATATTTTGGGTTATCGCTGTCAATTTTTTGCCGGATGCGCTTGATATGCGTATCGACCGTGCGTGTATCTCCGAAGTAATCGTATCCCCATACTTTGGACAGGATCTGTTCGCGGTCCAAAACCTGCCCGGCATGTGAAGCTAGGAGATACAAAATCTCAACTTCCTTGGGAGTAAAGGCCACCACTTCGTTGTTAACTTTAACCTGATAATTGTCGAGATTGATTTCCAGACCTTCAAATCGCAATATAGAAGGCGTATGGCCGGCTTCCGTATCGTGTATACGGCGAAAAACTGCCTTGATTCTCGCGATTACCTCTCTGGGGCTGAATGGTTTGACAATGTAATCATCTGCTCCCAGCTCAAGACCAAGGACGCGGTCAATTTCTTCGCCTTTGGCGGTCAGCATAATGATCGGTACATTGCTGGTTTTCCTGATTGCGCGACACACATCCGTGCCGGACATTTTCGGCATCATCAGATCGAGTATGATCAGATCGGGTTTGTCATGGAGCGCCATCTCAAGCGCCTCTTGACCATCATACGCGGAAGAATAAGGAAAGTTTTCCGCGTTCAGGTAAAGACCAAGCGATTCGTGAACGACAGGATCGTCATCGCAGATAAGAATATGAGGCGTTGTTGACATGGATACCTCCCAGATATTAATAGGCAAATAGTTATACATCTATTATATCTCAATGCGTGTGCCTGGCAATCGGTCAAAATTAAAACTATTATGCGTCACCCGATTGCAGACATGTTATTCTTGTTTTATGACAAATTTTCAAGTTCCTGACATTATTTATGAAGATAATCACATCTTGGTTGCGGTGAAACCTCCCGGCATGCTTTCGCAGGCTGACCGGACGGCAGCCCCTGACATTCTAAGCCTCCTGAAACGAGACCTCGCCATCAGATTTGGCAAGCTGGGTGAGGCTTACCTGGGACTTGTCCATAGATTGGACCGTCCGACCAGCGGACTTATGGTATTCGCAAAGACATCGAAAGCGGCGGCCCGGCTGTCAGAATCTTTTCGGACGCGCGAAGTCAGAAAACTCTATCTGGCCGTTACAAGAGGGATTCCTGACATCAACCAAGGCGTGATGAAGGATTTTCTTTCGAAGAAGGAGTCTGAAGGTCGGGTTCAAGTGGGCGATGATGTTAAGGACGGGTACCATGCGGAACTGTCCTGGGAGGTAATCTTCCGAGATCAGGGGCGGGGAGAGGGACTCCTTGTGATTGATCTTATCACCGGACGCCGTCACCAAATCCGCGCCCAGATGGCTGCGCACGATCTTCCTATACTAGGTGACCGCAGGTACGGGCTGATGGATGCGCGCGACCTTGAAGTTCCGACTGTGGCGCTTCACGCCTATGGGCTGTCGTTTCTTCATCCGGTTCGCAAAGAGACTATGACATTCTATGTGGCCCCCTCTATCAATCCTTCTTTTGCAGAGGAGCACCTAAAATCATTGACGTATACGAAAATACAAATGAAAATACCACCCGCACATGATTTTACCGGACTGAATCTATAAAGCGGAGCGAAAACGCGACTACTTATTAAAAGTGTTTTGAGGGCTACGTGTGCAAAAAGAAGCACCCAACCTTACTATTAAAGATTGAGTGCTTAGCTGGTGCCGGTGGCCGGACTCGAACCGGCACGGGGATTCCCCCATCGCATTTTGAGTGCGACACGTCTGCCAATTCCATCACACCGACTAGTTTCTTATAAAAGGATCGCCCGCTGTGGGCGATCCATCTGACAATGGTGGGGGAGAGTGGATTCGAACCACCGAAGTCGTTGACAACAGATTTACAGTCTGCCCCCTTTAGCCGCTCGGGAACTCCCCCATTGTTCGTCATCATGGTGGGCCATCAGGGACTTGAACCCCGGACCGACCGGTTATGAGCCGGCTGCTCTGACCAACTGAGCTAATGGCCCTTTTACCTTGAACGGCGCCCAGTGATTATAAGAAACGATTGTCCTACTTGTCAAGGGGTAGCAGTTGACGATTACGAATCAACTCTATATGATGATGTTCGCGAGGTGTGGCGCAGTTGGTAGCGCGCTTGCTTTGGGAGCAAGAAGCCGCAGGTTCAAGTCCTGTCACCTCGACCAGTTCTATAGCCACCTTCTGGAAGAATTAGTTCTCCCAAAAGGTGGTTTCTATTTGCCCCTATTTTTTTAAAATATGATTCTGATCTTTTAGATTAAAAGCAAATTTCCTATTTTTTTTAATTTAAAATCTCATGTATAATATGGAAGATACAATTTACTCGGCAGCAAAAGGTGTTGGATGATGGATTGGATTTGTGAAGCATCAAATACACGATTAATCTGTCTAAACAAAAATATTGTAAGGAGGATTCGCGGACACGATAGAAACATAATGAGGTAGACGGGGAGTGTGCCGGAAATGTTCAAAACTGTGTTGATCACTTTTGCTTGAGAATAGAATTAAAATACCAGACATTCACTTCTCTGGCATCTTGACCAAATCTCGTGTATAATGGCTTTGAAAGAGAAGTGTGCATAAGCTATGCATAACTGCATAAACTTGCAGACATCAAATCTCTTTGTTACAATGCTGGAAAGTGTACATATAAGATATTACACAATTCGCAATGGAGGAAAAAGAATGAAAAAATACCTAGCAATGCTCTTGGCAGTCATGATGCTGGTGGGTTTAGTTGCCTGTGGGCCTCCGGCTCCACCGACGCCGACTGACGCACCGACAGTAACAACTACCGGGACCGAAGCACCGCCAGAGACGACCGAGCCGTTTGTGTCGAAAGACCCCAACTACGGGACGATCATCATTGGCTCCACAACGGAAATATCGGGTGACTGGGGACGCGCAATGTGGACCAACAACGCCACCGACGCGATGATCCGTGAACTGATTGACGGCTACGGCACGGTTATGTCTGACAGGGAAGCTTTATTTGACGCAAACCCGACGGTCGTTGAGAAGTTGGAAATGGAAGTAGTCGAACATCCGGAAGTTGAAGCTGAAGATGGTGAGAATACATCCACGAAAATTTTCAAAATTACAATCAAGAAAGATCTGACCTACAACAACGGCGATCCGATAACAGCGAAAGACTTTGTTGCTCAAACACTGTTCGGCTGCTCCAAAGAAGGAACGACCGAGCTCGCCACAAAACTTAATTCGTACATGTCCATTGTGGGTGGCGCAGCTTACCAGAAGGGTGAAGCGGACTTCGTGTCAGGCATTCGCCTCTACGATGACTATACGTTCTCTTTCGAGATCGTGGCCGACAAACTGCCATACTTCTATGACATTACATACGCCGGCGCCTCGCCGATGCATTACAAACTCTGGTTTGGTGAAGACGTCGATATCGTTGATGAAGGTGAAGGCTGTTCCTTCAACGAGGCGTTCACACTTGAGAAAATCCAACCTCACGTAGATAAGCAGCGCTACCTATCTGACAACCGCGTTTCGGCCGGGCCTTATACGCTCCAATCCTATGATGATTCTGCCAAACAGGCGATCCTCGTCGCAAATGACCTCTTCGCCGGCAATCTTTATGGCGAAAAGCCAGAGGTTGAAAAAATCGTCATCATTAAGGCTGAAGATGCTACTTGGGCTGACGGCATGAAGACGGGCATCTTCAATGTCTATGACAAGGTCACTGGCGGTGACGACGTTACCGCGGCAATGGACATCATCGAAGAGATGGGGATGGATTTCGCCCAGTATGACCGCGCGGGCTACGGCCTCTTAAATTTCGCGTGCGATATGGGACCGACTCAGTTCGTTGAGGTTCGTCATGCGGTAGCTTACCTGCTTGACCGTCCGGAATTCGCCGAGACGTTCTGTAAAGGCTGGGGCGGCCTTGTGCACGGACCTTATGGTGTCGCGCATTGGATGTACCAAGAATCCGAAGAATGGCTTGAAGACAACCTCAACAAGTATCCTTCCAGTTTGGATAGCGCCGTCGCGGAGCTTGAAGCAGGCGGTTGGACACTCGATGAAAATGGAGAAACTTTCAAGGGTGAAGGCTTGCGCTATAAGGAAGTTACCGAAGAACAAGCCGGATCATACGAGTACGTGAAGACAGTGGGCGACAAAAAACTGATGGCGCTGGAAATTGAATGGCTTTCTACCGAGGGTAACGATGTTTCCGAACTCCTAAAGGTTATGCTCTCTGAAAATGAGAACACCGCAAAAGCAGGCATGCAGATCAACCAAACAGTAGTTGACTTCACGCAGTTGCTGAACTGGTATTACCGTGACGCCACTGAAGGCGACCAGTATGGCGTGCCGAAATATGGCATGTTTAACCTGGCCAC
>LFTF01000025.1:25753-31234 GCA_001512945.1 Clostridiales bacterium DTU023
GACGTTCCTGAGAAATGCTGAGATGGATAAACTTTCCATGGATATGGTGTACGGAGTCGAAGCAGGTGATGACGCGGCATTCCTCGAAGTGTGGCGCAAGTTCATCAAGCTCTGGAACGAGCTGTTGCCTCAGGTACCGCTTTACTCAAACACATACATCACAGTTATTCCTGACTGGCTCGCTGATTTCGAGATGACACCTTTCTGGGGTTTCCAGGATGCCATCGTCGGCGCGACAGTCCGAAAGTAAGACACTAATCGATAACAAGCTTAATTGCTAATCGTGAATAGGGGCGGTATCGATGATGTCCGCCCCTATTCCAAGCCTAATTCCATGAAGAAAGGATGTCATCTATGGGCAAATACATCCTGAAGCGTCTCATTTACGTTGTGGTTGTTTTTTTTATTGTCTCTTTTTTGATGTACGCCTTGTATAATCTTATTCCGACGGACCCTGCGCGCGCTCAACTGGAGCCGCTGAAGATGTCGCTCAAACCTCATGAGTATGAACAGATGTACAGTGACCTTCGAAGAGAGATGGGACTGGATGATTCTCTTGTCATTCGATATATGAGATGGATGGGTCTTTACCCAGCTTCAGGTGAACTCCTTATCCAACGAACAGACGATATGGGAAATCCTATTCAAGGCGCCCGTTACGAAGTATTGATCACTGAAACAGGTATCGGAGGCAAAAAAACTGAACGCGTGTTGAGAGTCCTTACAACAAATGCCGAAGGCGAAGCCGTTATGCAAATGCGATTCGGCACCTACAAGGTCAAAGAAATTTCAATTCCCGAACCTCACACGCTGGATCCTGAACCCAAATTGTTAAAGACCGATAGTATCTTCAACGGGATGTTACAGGGTTATTTTGGAAAGTCTCAGTATTTCAAAAGAGACGTTGTATCGGTTATTAAAGAACCCATCAAAAATACAATGTTTATCAACATATTCGCTACAATCGCGGCGCTTGGGATTACCATCCCACTTGGAATTTATTGCGCTGTCAAAAAAGGCGGAAAATTTGACAGTGTGGTTCAGGCCACGACCATTCTTGGTTACAGTATCCCCATCTATATTATTTCCTTGATATTTATGTATTTCTTTGTTGTCAAGTGGCGGATATTTCCACTTATGGGCACCAAAACACCGGGGGCGATGTATGCGACATCGACAGAGGAATTGCTCGACAAACTTTATCATATCGCGTTACCGGTCATTGTTATGACATTTGCTTCTTTGGGAGGGATGACGCGTTACGTGCGTTCTTCCATGATTGAAGCGCTGAGCACCGATTACATTAGAACGGCGCGCGCTAAGGGATTGCGCGAGAAAGTTGTAATCTATTCACACGCCTGGAGAAATGCCCTGCTCCCTGTTATCACGAGCATTCTAGCCTGGTTCCTCGGCATTTTCGGAGGATCGGTTATTATAGAAAATACATTTTCCTTGAATGGCATGGGGAAGCTCTACTGGCATGGTCTCAATAGTCTAGATTTTGAACTCGTACTTGCCATACAGATGTTCTATACAGTTGTTTCACTTTTGGGATCTTTACTGATCGATCTAAGCTACGGTTTAGTCGACCCGCGCGTCCGCGTGGATAAATAGGGAGGGGGCATAAGATGAGTCGCAAATCTGACAAAAATATGGTCGAGAACAAAACCCCTAAAAAGAAGAGTACCCTGGTACGCTGGTTCAGGAGTAACGTGCTCAGAAAGCATGATCTTCCTTATGACAGCGCCAGCGCTGAAACGATTGAAACGCCCCTTCAGATCGTCGCGCAAAATTTCTTTAAGAAAAAAACAGCAATCTTTGGGATCGTTGTTTTCACGCTCATTCTCTTGTTCGTTCTGGTGGGTCCTCAATTTTTCCGCCTTAATTTGGGCGAACAGGACTCTACATTGACCAATATTCCGCCCGGTTCTTCCATGATGAAGCTTCCCAAGGAATTAAGAAATAATGTCCGTGATATCGCGCCCGGCCGCACATACGGCGTCGGAATTGATAATGACGGACATCTTTATACTTGGGGACATACTCGCATCTCTGATGTGATTGATCTTGAAAACATCCCTGACGAAGTACAAGCGGCCGATTTAGAATACATCGCCGCGGGGGATGACCATATCGTTGCCATTGATACTTCAGGCAAGCTTTATGTTTGGGGCAATACGCGACGCGGCCAAAACGTTTATACCTCTGATATAATGGGCGCGCAAAAGTCAGGAAAAAACTGGGATATCGTTCAGCTTGAAGCTGCCAACCAGTGTTCCGCGGCGCTCGATAAAGATGGATACCTCTATCTTTGGGGGAATACGAGCAATATGGACCTCAAAGTCAGGAAGGCATACCAGGGACAGATCGCGAAAATCTCCTTTACGGCAAATGAATACATTTCGCTTTTAAAAGACGGAAATGTCGCGTATACAGGTTTCAAAGGGAAAGGTTCACCTTTTTCTGTAATTCCCGAACCCCTTCTTCAGGGAAAAACGGTCGATATCGCGTCCACTTCAAAAACAATGGCAGGCCTCACCGAAGATGGCGAGATTCATATTTGGGGTAAAGTTGATCGGAATGAGGGCGCTATTCCTGTATTCGAAAGTAAAGTTGTAAAGTTGTATGGCGGTCGTTTCCACTATAGCGCGCTTCTTGAAGACGGTTCGGTTGTGAGTTGGGGCGGCAACGATTTCGGGCAAGCCCTTGTGCCTTCCGCAGCCAAATCCGGCAATGTCGAGAGTCTTTACGTCGGATACTTCCAAAACTACGCGATCAAGGAAAATGGCGACGATATTACTTGGGGGCTGAAAGGTTTCCCGCTGGGCACGGATGATCTCGGACGCGATATGCTGACCCGTATCATCAACGGTGGCCGAGTGACTATGCTGGTTGGCGCGATTGCGGTCGTTATTTCAACGATCATTGGCGTCACACTCGGTGGCATCGCCGGCTATTTTGGCGGCAAAGTCGACCTGCTTATCATGCGCGTTTCTGAGGTAGTTGGCGGTTTACCTTTTATTCCGTTTGCCATGATTCTTTCCGCTGTCATCGGCTCACGGATCAATCCGCAACAACGAATGTACCTCATCATGGTTGTTCTAGGTGTCTTGAGTTGGGTCGGGACTTGTCGCCTTGTACGCGCGCAGTTCTTCGCGCAAAGAGAAATGGAATACGTAACAGCGGCGAAAGCAATGGGATTTCGTGAAGTCGGAATCATTTTCCGACATATCATGCCCAACGTATTTTCGCTCCTGCTCGTTAGCATGACGCTTGATTTCGCGACCAGCATGTTGACAGAATCAACGCTGTCTTACCTTGGCTTCGGAATTCCGCTCCCGACGCCCACGTGGGGGAACTTGTTGAACGGAGCAAACAATTCGATCGTCATCCAGCAATACTGGTGGCGCTGGGTCTTCCCGGCGATAATCTTTGGCCTTTGCGTGATTTGCATCAACCTGATCGGTGACGCGCTCCGTGACGCCATGGACCCGAAAGCAACTGAGCGTTAAGAGGGGGGGCAGCAGTATGGCACTATTAGAAGTAAAAGACCTGAAAACATTTTTCAGAACGAAGCACGGGACAGTGAAGGCCGTCAATGGCGTCTCCTACGCAGTAGAAACAGGCAAAACGCTCGGTGTTGTCGGAGAGTCAGGATCAGGTAAAACAGTATCTGCCATGAGTATCCTGCAACTACTGGACGCCAATGGCTACATTGAAAATGGAAGCATCACTTTCAATGGGCGTGAACTCACCGATCTACCGCTTAAGGAAATGTACAAAATTCGGGGCAATGACATATCCGTCATTTTCCAGGAACCCATGACGAGCCTGAATCCTGTCTTTACCGTTGAAAGACAGATATCTGAACCATTTATGATTCATCAGGGACTGTCGAAAAAGCAAGCCGCCGCGCGAGTGATCGACATGCTCAAGGATGTCCGCATCCCGAATCCTGAAGTGGTTACCAAACAATACCCACACCAGTTATCCGGCGGCATGCGGCAACGCGTTATGATCGCGATGGCACTGGCCTGTAAGCCGCGCATCCTCATCGCGGACGAACCGTCCACCGCGCTCGACGTCACCATTCAGGCGCAAATTCTGAAACTCATGAATGACCTGCAAGAAGAGAAGGGGACTTCTATTCTTTTCATTACACATGACCTCGGCGTCATCTGCCAGATGGCCGATGACGTAGCGGTTATGTATTGCGGTCAGGTTGTTGAGATGGCGCCCGCGCGCACTATTTTTGGCCATAGCAAATACTTGCATCCATACACGGAGGGGTTACTTGTTTCTGTCCCAAGATTAGATACGCCAGTAACTCAAAGGCTTGAGGCAATCCCCGGATCCGTCCCACATCCGCTCCGTCTGCCAGAAGGCTGTAAATTTGCTCCCCGGTGCAAGTATGCCCAGCCACGTTGTTTGGTCGAAGAACCGGAACTTGTAAGTATAAGTGAGAATCAGTCGATTCGCTGTTTTTACCCCGATATGGAGGCTCGTAAAGATGGAAAATTTGAATAATAAAAAGGTATTGTTCAGTATTCGTAATCTCAAGCAGTATTTCCCTGTCGGAAAAGGCCGCTTCGTCAAAGCAAACGACGGGATTACGATCGATATCTACGAAGGGGAGACGCTTGGTCTTGTCGGCGAATCTGGTTGTGGGAAAACGACATTGGGTCGCACAATCCTGCAACTTTACAAACAAACGGATGGACGCACCCTCTACTATGGACGTACGGAACATGAACTTGCGCCACATTATGTAAAGCGGACAATCCGCACCCTGCCCAAGCTCCGCAATCAATACCATAAAATGAAAGAAATGCGTGTAGAGGCTGAAAAGACCTTTGAAGCTACTGAAGAAGGAACTGACAAATTTTTGCAACAGGAAGCCTTGACGAAAGCCTCAACCGCGGAACAGATGGCACTGTTCGACATGACAAAGGTCGTAGGCGGTCTGATCGTTTACGAGGATCTCGGTGATGTCGTCCAAACTTACGGAAAACTCTATGACATTTGCCTTGAAATCAGAAAACTCGAGCTTCAGAAAAATAAGCAACAGGGTAATCTTGATGACGCTGTCTACAGGCTGGAAAGTTCTCAGACGAAGGGCCAGAATAATCGACGAGCGACGAGCGCGAAGAATCGCTCGCAAAAGGCAATTTCTGACATCAACAAGAAAATTGCCAGCAAGAATATGGAGCTGGAAAAGGCTGAACTCAAAGTTGAAGCCTTGCGCCTTCCGATGATAGGCGATCCGATTTATGAGGAGTACGAAGCGATGCGCGATGACGGCGTCGACCTGGCACGCCTCACCTATAACGAGATTCGCCTGCTCAGAAGTGATCTGCAGATGATCTTCCAAGATCCTTATTCGTCACTCAATCCGAGAATGACGGTTGCCAATATCATTGGAGAAGGCTTAATCGCCCACAAGATTTTCAAGCATCGGGATGAACGCATGCGTCAGCATAT
>LFTF01000077.1 GCA_001512945.1 Clostridiales bacterium DTU023
ACTATCCCTGAGGATTACAAACCAAAAATTGAAAAAGAGATTGACCGCCTGGAAAGGCTGCCATCGAGTTTCCCTGAATACGCGACACAGCGCACATGGGTGGAAACGCTTCTGGAATTGCCGTTCGGTCGTACCAATCCTGAGCGTCACAATCTTGCCCTCGCGCGACGTATTCTGGACCGTGATCATTACGGTCTTGACAAGGTCAAAAAGCGCATCTTGGAATATCTTGCTGTCCGCAAGCTACTTGTCGAGGCACATGGTGACTCCACGCTTCGAGGCCCAATTCTCTGTTTTGTCGGTCCTCCGGGGACTGGCAAGACATCGATCGCGAAGGCAATTGCCGAATCACTTGGCAGACGATATATTCGACTGTCATTGGGTGGGATTCGCGACGAGGCAGAGATACGTGGGCATCGGCGGACGTATGTTGGCTCTATGCCGGGGCGCATCATTCAATCTATCCGTCAGGTCGATACGGACAATCCGCTACTCTTGCTCGACGAGATCGATAAGCTGGGCAACGATTTCCGGGGCGACCCCTCATCGGCACTGCTGGAAGTGCTAGATCCGGAACAAAACCATGCGTTTCGTGATCACTACATTGAGATTCCTTACGATCTGTCGAAAGTGCTTTTTATCACGACGGCCAATACCGTTGATACCATTCCCCACGCGCTCTACGATCGTATGGAAATCATTGAGGTGTCCGGTTATACCGAGGCAGAAAAGATTGAGATTGCTGTCAAGCATCTGGTACCGCGTGAGCGCAAGATGCATGGTCTGACAGGCTCCGATATGCAAGTCACACGAAAGGCGCTGGCAAAGATAATCCAGGGCTATACGCAAGAAGCAGGCGTCCGCCAGCTTGAACGCGAGATTGCGAGGCTTTGCCGTTGTGCAGCTATCGAGATCGCAGAAGCTGAAGGGGAGAAAAAGACACTCCGGGTCACGCCCAAAAATTTGGTTGATCTTATGGGCAAACCACGTTTTTTCTACGATATGGCGGACAAGGAAGATCAGGTGGGCGTTGCCACGGGCCTTGCCTGGACATGGGCAGGCGGTGACACGCTGACAATCGAAGTCAACGTGATGCCCGGAACGGGTAAGTTACTGCTTACCGGACAGCTCGGCGACGTCATGAAAGAATCGGCGCAGGCTGCGCTGACCTATATCATGAGCCGCTCAGGTCCTCTCGGGATTGATCCCACTAAATCAAAAGAACGTGATATTCATATTCACGTTCCTGCCGGCGCGATTCCAAAAGACGGACCTTCGGCGGGCATTACGCTGGCTACCGCGTTAGCTTCAGCGCTCACGGGATTCCCCGTCCGCCACGACCTTGCGATGACGGGCGAAGTTACGCTCCGCGGGCGTGTTCTTCCCATTGGCGGATTGAAAGAAAAGGCTGTCGCCGCTAACCGCGCGGGCATTCACACGGTTTTGATCCCCAAGGAAAATGAACGCGATGTCGAAGACATACCGGATACAGTCCGCAAAGCGCTTGAGTTTATCCCTGTGGGGCATATGGACGATGTGCTCGATCGAGCACTGGTAAAAATCGATTCACCCGAACCGCCGTGTCAATGTGAGGAACCGGCAGGTGAAGGGGACAAGAAAAAAGACGAGAACGCTTCTTGCGCTTAATGCACATAATAACGTCTCTCGTTTAAGTGGGAGCTGCTTTTTAGTGACGGGCACAGTGTTTGCAAGACTTGATGCCACTGAATTAATTAGACTGAATTGAATGAAATAGTTTTAAGTTAAACGTTTGGGCGGCTCATGAGCCGCCCAAATGCAGTTATCAGAGCTTGATCAAAACGCGATCACCCTCGGCCGACCTGACATCGACGAGCGGCACCCCTGGATGATCCTTTTTCATTCTACGAAGTACACGCATCGCTTCGAAGACTTTTTCCTCAGGGAGATGAGTCAACATCTGCTCTAGTGAAAAATTCGATTTGGATTTTTTCCAAGGCTTTTTGTTTATGGTCTTGTCGGAATCATCATCTTGGTCTTCGTCGAATGATTTGGCGGCTTCTCCGAGATCTTCGTCTGCGTATTCACTGCCTGG
>LFTF01000040.1:0-1742 GCA_001512945.1 Clostridiales bacterium DTU023
CTGCCGATCCTGCCCGTCTTAACGCAAACATGATCCGGACAATCTGACTCCAAAAAAGCAATTGTCCCGTCGGCGTATTGGCGAAAGATAACCGCCGGGTTTTCCGGATAGGAAAAATCGCGAACAAGGCCCTCCTTGAGCTCGATCCGGTCGATCAGGCGGTCTTTGTAATAGATTTCAGCCACCAGCACGTCTTGCTCGGTAAAAGGACGGGCGAACAAAACAATCGCCGTCGCTACAAGTAACAGCAATCCGATCACAAAAAAATCCCGCGGCCTGAATAACACTCTCTGGCCGCGGTCTAATGGATACTTTTGGTTCATTACATTTTAAGTATAAACACTTAACCGTCTATCACGGGGAGGTTATCGTTGTCGGATCGGTCGTTGTCGATTCCGTTGTCGTTGTTGTAGATGTCGTTGTTGTCGGTGTGGTCGTCGTTGTAGACGTCGTTGTTGTCGGTGTCGGTGTCGGCGCCGTTGTCGGTGTGGTCGTCGTTGTTGTCTGTGTAGTCGTCGTTGTTGTCGGTGTAGTCGTCGTTGTTGTCGGTGTAGTCGTCGTTGTTGTTGGTGTAGTCGTCGTTGTTGTCGTTGCCGTAGTCGGAGCAGGTGTCGTCGTTGTCGTTGCTTCCGTTTGCGGCTGGTATCCCGGCCAATTGGGGTCAGTTGGGTCCCAGTTTCTCGGACCTTTCAAAGCCCCCGGCAAAGGCGCGGGCGCAATGGGCGTCCGCCCCGGATACACCGCCCTATAACTGGGCAGGACAAAACACGGCATCCCGCGGTAAGAGTTGCTATAGATAAAATGAGCGTCACGCAGGGCCAGACGGATGCAACCGTGCGAACTTGTATGGCTACCGAGCACATCGTAGCCGCTATACATGTAGCACCTCGACGGATCAAAGACTCCCTTCCCAGAACTGTCTGTCATATAATCGTAAGGAACGGAATGAAACCAGATCGATCCGTTCAGGCGCGTCGCGTACCGCACCCAACAAAGAACCGAACTCTTGCTTGACGCGAATATCGTCAGCGCTGATTTGTTGCCTCCGAGAATAAAGGGCTTGTCTACCCTGGACGTCGGGGTTGGGAACCGGCTTGTTCCCGTCGAACATTTGACGGCATAGGCCTCGTATTCGTTACCCGTTTCGGGATTGACTTTGTAGAATATAATTCGTTGCAAGTCAAGGAAAACCCGCATAGAAGAGTAGCGCCCACTTGGACCCACATGAGGTTTATAGGGGGTCCCTGTGGTGGTCGTAGTCGTCGTAGTTGTGGTGCTTGTTGGGGTCTTTGCGGTGGTTCTTGTTGATCCGGGTGAAGTTGTCGCCGATGCCTTTGCCGGGTCTGTCGATCGGACTATCGTATAGATGGGGACGGTTCTTTGAGGATAATTGGCTTTGGTACTCTGCGTAACCGGCTCCTGTTTGGCAGTCGTCTGCGCGTGAACCTGACTATTGTCCTCAAATTCAAGCGGCTGGTTGTCAAAGAACCCGCCAGTCATTAAGATCGCGCCCATAACAACTATCATTCCGATCGCCACTGGGACATAATGCAACAACTTCTTCATAGTTCGAATAATACCCTTCAATTTATTGAATTGTTACCATTATACACATGTAGACGAGTTCAAGTCCTGTTGATTATCCAGAATGAGAAACCCACCGCTTGTTGTCATAGCGGTGGGCGTAAATCATGTGATGGTTGCCTATCCTCGGCACTGCTATTCCAGATTATCAAGGATCC
>LFTF01000040.1:1775-4966 GCA_001512945.1 Clostridiales bacterium DTU023
TGTCGTCGTGACTGCGGGCGTTGTCTCTACAGGCGTTGTCTCTACGGGAGTTGTCTCTGTGGGCTCTGTTGTTGGAGTCGTCTGGGCTGGATCAACAACATCGAGTTTAACCCTAACTTCTTCATACGAACCGTCTGGATATGTCACGACAATAAATGCTGTTCTCAGAACAGGCTCCGAAACACCCGGCGTGTATAAAAACCGGAACGTTGTCCCGGCAGGGAGACCATTTGCGTTCTTGATGGAATCTGCCGCGATCGGTTTACTCTCCATAAGCACCGTAGTCTGCTGACCTATGGGTCTGTATTTCCATGCCATATTGTTTTGTTCTTGTTGGCGGTATGGATTGGCCGGATCCATATCCGTTGGATCCCAACGCGTGTTAAGGGACACCGGCGGCAATTCCTCCGCTTTAGGAAGGTCATATCCCTTGCTACTTTGGAAGATATACAGGGGCATGCCTCTGTACACCGTATTGGCCAGAAAAATGGAGTCTCGCATACAGAGCCTTATGCATCCGTGGGAGATGGTATTGCGGCCAAGACTTCTATATCCCGCAAGATTAAACAAACTTTTATCTAACGGTACATCTTGCCCATCGGGGTCAATAAAATGATCATAAGGTTGCGAGTGAAAATAAATATCGCCTGCTACGTGCGTGGCGTAGCGAACCCAAACGATCGGTCGCGATTTAGTGAAAAGCATAAGTCGAGCCGTAAAGCCTGGCATGATAAAAGGTTTGTCAGGAGATGTAATGGGCGTAGAGCCTTTCTCGCGACCCGTTGCGACAGGAAGCGAAATCTCCGCGATGGCCTCGCCGGCCTCATTGGTATGGAAAAAGACAGCTTGTTGTATGTCAAGAAATACAATTAAGTGAGAGAAATGATGTTTGATCTCTGGTTGCGTAGTCACCGTCGTAGTTGTCGTCTCGGAAACTGTCGTCTCAGTAGTCGTTGTCGTCTCGGGTTCGGTTGTCATCACCATCGTCGGTGTCGTAAGAGACCCTGTAGCGTCCGGATCATTCGTTACGTCTGTCGAGGATGGATTTGACCCACGGTTGTTGCAAGCATACGCAAAGAAAACAGTTGACATCAAGAGGACAGCAACGATCATCAGCGCAATGATTTTATGATCAAGTATGTGTTTTATTCGCACAATCAAAAACCCCATTTACGGATACTCGAAAGCAGACAAGGATTATTCCTTTCTGCGATCCCTATTAAAATACCACATAGAACGTGTTTCGATAAGATCTTCGGATAATGTTCCATCGTTACGGCAATACTTCCATGTGATATGATTAAACAAAATTTCCGTCTGTTTAGAGCAGAGAAATACGCAGGAGACGTATCTGCTCCGACCTGAGAGGTGGTATTGATCTTGTTTAAGCGAAGAAGCGACGGTACGCTTGTGCGCGATACGCGCGATCCTATTGCTGAGTTCATGCCCTATCTGATGAGGGGCCGCAATGAGTCTGCTGTTTTTTACAGCAAATCGTATTGTGTCGAAAACATGCAGAAGTATATACATGCACAGCGAAAAAAAGGTACACGCGTTACCGTATTCAACATTGTATCAGCAGCCTGTCTGCACACTTTTCACCGGAGACCGCACCTCAATCGATTTGTGGCCGGCAGACGTGTCTACCAGCATAATACGTTCGACATTCGATATGCCGTAAAAACCTCAATGACAGACGACGGGATTGAAACACTCGCACGCGTCCGCCTCGACGGAGACGACACTCTTTTTTCTCTAAAAGATAAAATGGCAGACAGTATCAACGAAGTCAAAGGGACTACCGGAAATGAGGATGTCCCGTTTATCCGACTAGTTATGAAATTGCCGCGATTCGTCAAGCGTTTCGTGGTATGGGCCGCGCTTAAACTCGACTTCTACGGCATAATGCCCAAATCGTTAATAGAGCTGATTCCACTTTATGCATCCGTGTTTATCTCCCATATGGGAAGCATTGGCGGGGATGCCATGTTCCATCATCTTTACGAAGTGGGGACAACTTCCGCATTCTGTGCGATGGGTAAAGTTTACCTGAAACCATACCGAGATATTCGTACCGAAGAAGTGGTGTGGAAGAAAACAATCGACCTCAACATCACCCTCGATGAACGCATCTGTGACGGATTCTACTTTATTAAAAGCCTCGAATTATTTGATACGTTTATCGACAACCCCGAGTTACTAGAGATCTCTCCCAATACAGCTATGGCAGAAGCGGAACTAAAAATACAACAACGCAAACAATACGCTAAAGAAAAACAATCAATGAGTTCAGAGGATTACTGGGATGACATGTTGGAGCATCCCTCTGAGAATAATTAACAACACCATCCCAAACGTTATCGGGGCAATGTCCTCGCTGTCTCCTCACCTCGCATGACGCGGTATCCACCTGCCGCAAGAGCCTGCATCTCGAGTTCACCTGGAAATAAATAAACGGGTGCCATGAATGAGATCCGTTCTGTAATGGCATCGGTAAGGAGCGTTGACCGCGCCATGCCGCCTGTCAAAATAATTGCTCGAACGTCACCACGGACAACAGTTGCAAGTCCGCCGATCGATTTGGCGACTTGATAGGCGATCCCCTCATAGAGTAATTGCGCATATTCATCGCCTGCCAGAGCTCGACGCTCAAGTCCGATCGCGTCATTGGATCCTGTATAGGAAATCAGTCCTCCCTTACCAATTTCATATTGATAGAGCGCTTCAGCGCTTTCTTCACGTGCGATCCGGGCCGCCACAAAAACAGGAAGCCCTCCTGCCCGCTCAGGTGAATAAGCGCCGTCATCCGCAGTGACAACATCAATAATCTCGCCCTTTGACTGGAGATTCAATGAAATGCCACCTCCCAGATGGGCGACAACCACATTGACATTACCGAGGTCAAATGCTTCCCTATCCGCAACCGCTCGCGCGACGGCGCGCGAATTGAGAACGTGGGAAAAACTGCGCCGATCATACCCCTTTATTCCGGAGAGACGGGCGACCCCATTCATTTCATCAACGGACACAGAATCGTAGATAAACGCAGGAACATTGCCACCATCTTTTGCAATTTGCCAAGCAATCCCGGCTCCGAGATTTGAGGCGTGCTGTTCCGCAGGCCGTTCAAGTAACGTTTCGACCAAAAACTCGTCGATGATATAGGCGCCATGACGGACAGGAGGCAACAT
>LFTF01000040.1:4991-10769 GCA_001512945.1 Clostridiales bacterium DTU023
AGACAGTTCCACGCTTGGGTGGTCGATCTTTTTTTCAGTGATCGCGACAAGGTCTTCAAAAATCGCTACCTTAGTCGATGTTGAACCAGGATTAATTACAAGTGTTCTCATATTCATTTATTGCGGTGCGGTGTGATAATCAGCCTAGCAAAGGCGCCGCAATCTCCTCTGTATTAAATTATGATTGGGCAGGCCAACTCGATAATAACGCCGAGCAGGCGATGGAATTTATTTTCTCTTCTTTTGTTGATGACCTCGATGTGACAATGACGGGGGCCGCGGCGCCCGCGAGCAGTCCCGCAAAACTGGCACCACCGGCGTAAATAAGCGCCTTGGAAAGCAGGTTTCCGGAAACAAGATCTGGTACCAGAAAAATGTCGGCGTCTCCCGCGACAGGACTTTGATATCCTTTCATCTCAGCTGCTTGTTTAATAAAAGCAAGATCAAATGAGATGGGACCTTCCACAATGCAGCCGCTAATCTCCCCTTTTTGATTCATTTCTTTAAGCGCTGACGCCTTGACCGTTTCGGGCATGCGCTCATTGACTTTCTCCACAGCGGCTAGACAGGCTACCTTAGGCTTGTCAATTCCGAATACATGCATCACTGAAACAGCATTTTCCAGTACACCGCGCAATTGGACAAGATCCGGATATGTGACCATACCGCCGTCCGTCACAATGATGAGTTTGTGGTAAGCGGGAACATCAAGCAATGCGATGTGGGAGATCAGGCGACCCGTAAGGAGCCCGTATTCTTTGTTTACAACTTGCTTTAGGAGTATCGCAGTGTCGAGATTCCCTTTGAGCAAGATGTGCGCCTTCCCAAGATGGACATCTTTTACAGCATTTTCTGCTGCCTTTTCTCGAGATTCATGAGTATATGTAAAATGACCTTCCAAAACGCTTGCAAGGATTTCCTGATACCCCTCTGCCTGTCTGTTCATATAGAAGACCGGCTCTATCAACCCCATCTTCTCAGCCTCGAGCATAGCTTCAACTGTTTTTTTGTCAGGGCAAACGACCGCACACCGTTTCTTGATCGGGTGTTCGGTTACACAGTCGATTATCGCTTTAAAACGATTCGTCATAATCTCTCCCCAAATCAAGCTGCTGCCAAGCAGTGGGTGTGCAAAAAAACATTACGCATTTACTATATCACGATGCCGCATCTGACTGCCCCAAAGGGACATCATTACAGCTAATTTTTGGTATCTTTTTTTTTGCGTCTCATATGAACTGTGCTATAATTTTTGGAAAGCCGTAGCGGAAATTGAAAATTCCGTGGATTCTTTTAGAGGGAGTACCATATGGAAGTTGGGAGAAGCGCAAAGCGGGTCGATGCTTTTGATAAAGCGACCGGTCGCGCAAAATATACGGATGACCTCTGCCCAAAAAATGCCTACGTATCTCGAATCCTCCACTCAACCATAGCACATGGCCGGGTGGTTCATATCGACACAAGCGAGGCGCAGAAGATCGAAGGTGTCGTCAAGATTCTCACTTGTTTCGACGTGCCTGACATTTTATTTGCAACTGCCGGGCATCCGTGGGCAACAGATCCGTCCAAGCAGGATATTTCAGACCGAAAAATCTTGAATGAACATGTCCGTTATTATGGCGATGATATTGCCATCGTCATTGCGGAAGACTATGTCTCCGCGGACCGCGCAATCCGTGCGTTAAAAGTTGAATACGAGGAATATCCTTTCGTCCTCGACCCGATCGAGGCAATGCAAGAAGGTGCTCCCGTCATTCACGAAGAACGCCCAGATAACGTTCTTGGTCATTCGACCATACGCATCGGCAATTATGAAGAAGCGATCAAAGAGCCTGGTCTCATTAAAGTGGAAGGCTGGTATCACACCCCCACTGTACAGCACGCTCATATAGAGAACCACGTCTGCTACGCTTATGAAGAGCAAGGTGGACGGATCACAGTCGTAACCTCGACACAAATCCCGCATATTGTGCGCCGTATTGTCGCGCAAGCCTTGGGACTTCCCTGGGGTAAAGTTCGCCTCATCAAACCTTATATCGGCGGGGGATTCGGCAACAAACAAGACGCTCTATATGAACCGCTTTGTGCCTGGATGACCACGCAAGTCGGCGGACATCCCGTTAAATTCGATACAAGCCGGGAGGAGACATTTGTCAGCAACCGCGTCCGCCATGCGATGCACGCGCATATCACGTCATGGCTGAAACCGGACGGTACTTTCGTCGCGAGAAAACTCAAGCTGTGGTCAGACCAGGGTGCCTATGCCTCCCACGGACACGGCGTATCCCAAAAAGGAATGGGTGCTTTCCCGCAAGTGTACCCCTGTGACAATGTTGAAACAGACTGCTGGACGGTCTACACCAACAAACCCGTCGCCGGCGCTATGCGAGCCTACGGAATTCCTCAGGCTATGTTCCAGCTTGAAAGCCATACCGATGACATCATCACGCAACTCAAGCTCGATCCCTATGAATTCCGAAAGAAAAACTGCATGCCCATGGGATATGTGGATGATTTTTCCAAGAATGAACTTTATCACGACAGCTTTAGAGACACCATGGACAAAGCCCGTATCATGATGGATTACGATCGCAAACGTGAGCTTTATAAAAATCAAACAGGTCCTGTGCGCCGCGGAATTGGGATGGCCCTCTTCTGGTACAACACGGCTGTCTGGCCAATCAGCATTGAGACATCGACCAGCCGGATGCTCCTGCAACCGGACGGCTCCGTAAATCTTATGACCGGAGAAACTGAGATCGGACAAGGATGCGACACCGTATTCGCTCAGATGGCGGCCGACGCCATCGGGATCCGTACGGAGGACGTCCACGTCTTCACAAATCAGGATACAGATGTCACTCCTTACGGTTCAGGTGCCTACGGGTCTCGCCAAACATATGTCGGCGGATTCGCGATCGCGCAGACCGGAAAACTTTTGCGTGAGAAAATTTTAAAACACGCGCATTCACTGACCCGTATGCCGGTCGAAGTTCTCGACATCGTCGACGGAAATATTGTCCGCAAACAGGACGGGCGCATTCTCATGTCTCTCGAAAAACTCTCGACTGAGATACTTTACGATTTTAAACTCAGTGAGAGCATTGCGGCAGAGAGCACTTATTCTGTCCAAAGCAATGCCTATTCATTCGGCGTTTCAATTGCGGAAGTCGAAGTTGACATACCGCTTTGCAAGGTCAAACTTTTGGATATTGTCAATGTCCACGACTGCGGTACCCTAATCAATCCGGCGCTCGCCGAAGGCCAGGTGCACGGAGGCATGAGTATGGGCATCGGGTATGGTCTTTATGAGACACTCCTGATCGATCCGAAAACAGGACGCGTCCTCAACGACAACCTGCTCGATTACAAGTTACCGACAACGATGGATCATCCTGATCTCAAGGTGGGCTTCGTCGAAAACGCTGAACCGACAAGTCCGTACGGCACGAAAGCACTAGGCGAACCACCGACGTGCTCCCCTGCCCCCGCCATCCGCAATGCGGTCCTTCAAGCAACCGGCGTAGGGGTCAATACGATACCAATGAATCCGCATCAATTGTTCAAAGACTTCTCAAAAGCCGGTCTCATTGAATCGGAAGAAGAACGGCAACTGCGTAAGAAAGCGTCTGGAGATCTCAAGGATACGGTCATTCACGTCATTGGTGAGCAAGAAACGAAAACTCCCATTGAAACAAAGACACCCGAATTTCAGCCGCGCGGCAATTAGTAAATGAGGAGAGCACATGTACGATATTAACCACTTTTACGAAGCTACCTCGGTCGAACACGCGGTTCAGCTCCGCGTCGAAAATCCGGAAGCACATATCATCAGCGGAGGATCCGATATCTTGATCGGCATCCGCGCAGGAGATCTTGCCGGGTGTGACTTGATCAGCATTTATATGCTCGATGAGTTGCGCGGTGTTTCATTCCACGACGATGGCACCATACGCATCGGCGCATTGACGAGTTTTACCAATCTCGCAGAAGATCCCATCATTCGGGAGCATCTCGCCGTACTCGGAGAGGCTGCTGACACAGTTGGCGGACCGCAGATCAGAAACATTGGAACCATCGGCGGCAACACGTGCAACGGAGTAACATCGGCTGACACGGCTTCAACCCTGCTGGCCTTTGACGCTGTCATGGAACTCACAGGCCCCAAAGGAATCCGGCTCGTCCCCCTCACCGAGTTTTATCTCGGAGCCAAGAAGGTAGACCTCCGTCCCGATGAAATCGCAACAGCCGTCTTGATCCGCAAAGATCACTACAAGGGCTACCATGGCGTTTACTTCAAGTACGCCATGCGAGACGCGATGGACATCGCGACCAGCGCATGCTCTGTCAACGTCAAACTAAGCGATGATAAAAAGACGATTCAAGATGCACGCATCAGCTATGGCGTTGCGGGACCAATCCCTCTGAGAGCACGTTCGGCCGAAAAAATCGTTAAGGGCAAACTCGTTTCCGCAGATACAGTCGAAGAGTTCGCCGCGGGTGCGTTAGAAGATGTCAACCCCAGAACAAGTTGGCGCGCAACTAAAGAATTCCGCCTGCATCTACAAAGAGAAATGGCGCGCAGGTGCTTTGTCGAATCAATTCGTCGCGCAGGAGGTAGTGTGTAATGAGCAACAAGCAATATAAACAACTGAGTTTCATTTTGAATGGGAAAAAAGTCAGCGCATCGGTTGATGTCCGTGAGTCTCTGGCCGATATGCTCCGCAATGAGTTTGGGATGACGTCGGTCAAAAAAGGATGTGAAGTTGGCGAGTGCGGTGCCTGTACCGTTCTGATCAACGGTAATCCTTACGACTCGTGTATATTCCTGGCAGCCTGGATCGACGGCAAAGAAGTAACCACAGTTGAAGGATTGGTAGACATTGACGGCAATATCTCGGACATCCAGCAGGCATTCATTGACGAGGCTGCCGTACAGTGCGGTTTTTGCACGCCTGGATTTATCATGTCGGCGGAACATCTGTTGAATACAGGAAAACGCTTTTCGCGCGATGAAATCCGCAAGGCCTTATCGGGCAATATGTGCCGCTGCACGGGATATCAGAACATCATCAATGCGGTCGAAAATACGATGGACAAACGGCTCGCAGAGAAGGATACTGAAAAATAACTGAGATTGCGTACTATTTGTACGCACGATCTACAAACAAGAAAAAGCGGGCCCGCAAGCCCGCTTTTCTAATTCTTTGGACCAGTAAAGTGTTGACCCCAGTAAAATCGATACGGTTGACACGGGTCGTTGTAGCAACCGACTCCGACTTGGGAGTAGCATGGATTCATAATGTTTTTGCGATGTCCTGGCGATTCCATCCAGGCCTGAACGACCCGTTCCGGGCTTCGTTGGCCTGCTGCAATATTCTCAGCAGCAGAACCATAGGCAATCGTAATGGTTGAATGCCAAGCTTTGCCGTTCGGCCGAGTATGGCTGAATAATTTCACGAGTTCTTGCGCACGAACGCGAGAGGATGATCGAAGTGACTTATTCGTCGCCACCGGTGATAGGCCCGCTTTAGCCCTCTCAATATTTATAAGCCGCACGACCTCCGCTTCAAAATCACCATAGTAGCATGCGCCAGCGGGTAGATCGGTTAGATTTGCAGCCTGTGTCGTTGTTGTTATAGGAGCAACTGTGGTCGTAGTTGTTGCAGGGGCAACCGTGGTCGTGGTGGGAGCAACAGTGGGCGTGGTTGATGTCGATGTAAGAACAATCTTCGCCGTTGTTTTGAGGGGGGGCGTAGTCGCCTTTTGTGTTGTCTT
>LFTF01000109.1 GCA_001512945.1 Clostridiales bacterium DTU023
CCGTTTCCGGTTCGTCCGGTTTGCGCTCCACAATGGTGTAGGTGTAGGTCTTGCCGATGTCCTCCTGCGTGTACATGATGGCGTCAAATATCACTTTGCCATCTTCGTCGTTGCTCTTTGTCTGCAGCGGCACAGCGGGATCACCGGTCACATTGGCGAGATCAAATTCGAACTCGCCTGCGCCCAATTCACGGCCGCCGGCGGCGAGTCCCTTTGATACCTCTGGCATCCAGCTGCCGGAAGCGGTGTACGTGTTCGCGAACATCACTTCGAGCTGACCTGTTGTACCCTCGTCCACATCGACACTGCCTTCTTTGATCGCGGATTCGGTCACATAGCCTTGCGCCGAATAATCATCTTCCACGACGCGGTAACTTGCCCCGTCGGGGATGCCGACGATCATGATGCTCTCACCGTCCGCGAGTTCGATGGATCCTCCGCTTGCGATCGTTCCATCCGGCACGCCGTTGCCAAGGTAGGTGAACGTTTCAGTTAGCTCCACACCTTCAGCATTTTTCAAAGTGATCGTAAAGTTGAATTTTTTACTTTTGTCGCCCAGCGTGCCCGGCACGTTTTTCCGAAGCGTCAGATTGGCTGTGCCACTTAGGTAATTCATGACCGTCAACTTATGCGAATCTACGCCTGTCTGCCCGTCGATTGAGGCAACCGGCTTTCCATCCACTTTCTCAACAGATAGCGTATGCTCGGTTTCATCTAGGGTGTAGCCGTCCGGTGCCGTTGTCTCTTTTAATAAGTAGCTGCCCTCAGGAATTCCCTTAAGTCTGACCTTGCCGTCGGCACCCGTCAGCCCTGTCCTGAGTACAGTTTGACCGTCAGATGTGTAAATCGTAAAACGGACGCCCGCGAGCGGCACGTTGGTCGCGCCGTCTTTCTTCAAGAGTTCAATCCAGCCGTTTCGGTTCAGGCTGGCACCGCCATCCGCGTCTGACACGGTGAAGTCTTTTTTTATTTTGTCCTGATTGACATCTGTACCAATGAGCGAAGCTTCATTCCTGATTATTCCCGGCACGTCGGGCAGGTCTGTCACGTAGGTGAAGCGGTAGGCTTTTGTCGCAACAGGTATCTTGAATGTCAATTCACGAGTGGTATTGTTAAAAGTGACGTCAACTCCTTCTACAAGTTCCACAACAACACCGTCCACATACGATCCATCGGCTTGCAGGGTCAACTCTTGCAAGGTGATGTTGCCGGCAATCACAAGCTTGCCGCTTGAATCTATGCGCAAATCTGCGCCCACGGGGAGTACGTCTACAATCTCCGTTCCCCCAATGGCGAGATCATAGGGTCTGTACTCGACCGTCCATTTCACAACGCCGTCTTCAACCTTTTGAACGTCTTTGTTGAACAGAACACTCTTGACTTCAACACCTTGCGTTTTTGAAACGCCCGGCTGCCATTTTTCCGTCTTTAAAGACACACTGTTCGTGAACGTTTGTGTCTGGTTCTTGCCAAAGAAATCTTTGGCTTTCTCATCCGTCATCTTCGCTTTTACGAGAGCGACATAGGGTTGATTGAGCGTTGTGAAGGCGAAGGTGGCCGTCCCCCCACTGATCTCGGAGGTCATCCCGGCTACGCTCGCAAGCGCTGCACCCGTCGCGTTCACAAGGTCGCCGCTCTTTTCACCAGCATAAATTAAAAAGGGTTTATCCGCTGCGATATCAACAAAGGTCCATCCCTCGGGGAGCGTGTCAGTCACAGTCGCTATACCGATCGCCTCACCACCTGCGTTGATCATGTTGGTCAGGTCAAGCCCGTCGGCGTTAAGGACGAGGCGAAAAATAGCGGTCTTGTCTTGGTAATTAAAGCCGAGTTTTCGGTCCGTCGTCCGATCGTTTGCGCCTGTTGTCGTAGAAGGATTTGCTTCCCGTTTCAGCATCTCTTTTCCGAGAACCCTGCTTACGTAAGAAACTTGGCCCCTCGCCGCGTTGAGTTTTGTGTTGCCGCTGAAAAGCGAAGCCGTATTGCGGACATTTTTGGCCGCGTTTCCGGCAAAGATATCCGGGTTCACAACAAGACTGTCAAAGGTGAACTCGTGAGCGCCTGTCCCAAAGCCTTTGATCTCCAGTAGGTCGGCAACGCGCACCCCATCCTTTTCAATAGGATAAACCGTAATCGATAATATATTGGAGTCCGAATCTGTTTGTGAAAATGTGCCGCCAAAATATTTTTGATTGAATTGTGGCGTTAAATCGCTCGCTGTAAGTCCGCTCGGGAAACCGCTTGTGCCGGTTAAATCGAGCTCTGTTCCATAAACAAGAAGATCGTAAACTGTTTGAGCTGGGATGGTCTGTCCTCTCGCGTCCACGTTCACTGTCCATTTGATTTTGGCGCCTGCTTGCCGGTCTCCCTTTTTCTGGATGGCGTTGTAGCCGATACCGACATCAACGGATCCGCTGCCAAGTCCGGTGCCCGGGCCATTGTCCCATGTGAGCGTCGCGCTATTGGTATAGGTGGTAACGCCGGCCGTGTAGCCTCCGTCCGGCACATCCGCCACGATGGTGAGCAGAATTTTTGTGTTGATGGTGCCAAGCTCGTATTTCCCGTCGATCGGCGCTTCTGTCCATGACCCCGCCGACGTTGTCGACCAATCCCCTTCTCCTGGGCCAACCCACGTTTTCCAGTTGGCCGAACTGAGCGTCAGACCCGCTGGGAGCAGGTCGGTGATCACGGTATTGTTCAGCGTCGCGCCGAAATGGTTGGCAATAATCGTCCAGGTGATTGTCCTACCCGTGGGGTTGTAGACGCCAGACCCTGTTTCTTCAGAACTTTTCCCTGCTTTTTCAATCCATTTTGGCGTGAACTTGACGCTTCCCTCACCATCTTCTACAACATTTTCATCTTTTACGAGTTGACCCGTGTTGGTCGTAGTTTGTTCGCTGTTGGCGTAATATTGGTCATCAGAAATTCTAGTTTTGAATGTGATTGTCTGAGGACTTGTGGATCCCTCTAGGAATGGATAATTTAGCTTATTTTCAGAAAGAACAGTTGCATCAGGAATCGGAATTGTTCCCACTTTAAAACTTCCAGCCACATAGTCACCGACATCGGACAGGTCGTCTTTGAAAGTGTAGCCAGCCAAATCAATTGGGTCTTCACCCTTTTTAGCTCCGATCTCGACGGTCCACTCAACCGTGCGGTCGGCGAGATTTGCTGAGCCTTCTTTGGTTAAGGTATAGTCAATCGGAATAACCGGGACATTGACGGTAAACGTTTTTTCAAGGATTACAACCGTTTGCTCGCCTTCTTCTCCAGCTTCACCCGTGCTGTCATATTCGAGTTCTGCACTAAACCAGGCCGTTATACCGCTGGAGTCACCTTCATCAGAGAAAACGCTCGAGTCGACGTCATCACCAAAAAACTCGACCGTCGCGATTACCTCGCCATCATCGCTTTCCGACAAGGTAACGTAACCGATGACTGAATCCCCTGCTTTCAGCTGGATCGGGCCTGGAATTGGGGTGACCAGCGTAAAGGCGTCGCTCAATGTGAACACCGCAAAGTCGCCTTCTCGAACAACTTGTCCTTCAGTGAAACCGTCCGGATAGTCTCCGACAACCGGCACATCGAAAGCAACTTTAACGGAGATTGGACCGGTGCTGTCAATCTCGTCTTCATCACCAATCACCGAGCCATTTTGCTTTACTTCCAGCTGCGTGACGGTGAGAATACCGCTCACATCTTTGCCACCGTCAGCGTAAGCCGGCACGAACGCTAGAGCGTTCAACATCAGGGCGAGCGTGAGAGCCCACACCATCAGGGAATGTTTGTTTCGTTTTTTCATAGTTCAACTCCTTATTGTGCAGATAACCGTTGTTTTTTGGGCTGATAATATTATTTAGTGCGTTTTCATAAAAATAACGTCACATAATTGCCATCGAATAGTTTACCAGAGCGACTGTATAACTTATGTATCATATGTTTCTGGGTGTTCTGGAACCACTGGCCTGTCCGTTCTTCAAGCTAATACAATCAGCGTTCGGCTTAAGATAAAATTACTTTGCAATATGTAACCGACAAACAAATATACAATATCGTGTACAGTTTAATTACGAAACAAGTAATCTGTCAAGCGTCATATAAATAGCTGCTCATTTAGCAAAAATATTGGATATTCCTTCGAAGTATCGTAGGAATATAGGTCTAGCTCTGCCAGAGAAATTGTCTGCGTTAAGACAACTGATCGCGATGGAGCTGAGCGCTTCTGCTATGACCTTGCGTATATACGCGGTGCGGTTCGTGTAATATAATGAATCCAAAATAATCGGTCAAACGCATGCAGAGATTCCATGCAATTTTCTAGGTATTTTCCCATCCGAATCTTGTATTGTGAACAACATTTTTTGCCTAATGCCCTCGGCAACCACAAATAAGAGAGGAAATGCTACTCATGAGAAAGAACACATTCCCTGCCATCGTTTTATTGATCGTCGCATGCCTCATACTGACATGCGCTCTATCGGCCTGCTCACCAAAAACAAAAAAACCTCCAACAACAACCGGATCGGCCGGCACCATTCAGACACAGCCACCTGTCGGATCAAACCCGGATCAGCCGGATCCCGATGAGATCATCTCCATCAAGGATCCGGAGCTGGAGAAAATCATTCGCACTGAACTCTCCAGGGCCGAAGGCGACCTGACTGCAGGTGATATGCTGCAACTCAAAGACCTCCGTATCCGCGGCGACGATTATCCGGTCGTGGATTTGGATGGTCTGGAGTATGCACTAAATCTGTCCTACTTTTCCGCAAGTGATGTAACCCTCTCGTCTTTCGAGCCGGTGACAAGGCTTGCAAAAATCAATTATTTCGGGTTCAGTTACGCAGAGCTCGCAACCACGCCGTCTGAATTCGATATGCCTGTGCTTGAAAGCGCAACCTTTATCGACACGAACATCTCCGACTTCGCCTTCTTGAAGAATACTCCTCTGGGAGACGTTATCTTTACAGATTGCGGAATTAGCTCAATCGAGTTTTTAAGGGATATGAAAAATCTAACCGATGTCTACCTTGATGACAACGAAATCACTGACCTGTCACCTTTAAGAGGCAAGACAGCCATTATAAGTCTCAGCCTGCACATGAACGAGATATCGGACCTTTCCGCTCTGTCTGAATGTACGGCGCTCGAACGCCTCAATATTTCCTACAACCATGTCACTAACCTGGAGCCGATCATGACGCTGCCTGCTTTGCGCGAACTGACCGCTTATGAAGAACTGGACAAAAAAATCATCGACCGCGGACAAATTGAGACCCTGATCGCCAGAGGCGTGGTGGTTGACTACCACAAATAAGGATATCTTCCATAGAATAAAACTACGCCCGCAAAAGATTGCGGGGTTATTGCCATCGATTTATTGTGTTATCGGGAAGTGACTGGAGCGGGTGAGGGGAATCGAACCCCCGTATTTAGCTTGGGAAGCTAATGTTCTGCCATTGAACTACACCCGCACGATGTTTACGGTACGCATTATACCATGTGATTTCTTATGGAAAAAGGGTACGTGACGCACTTGTTGTCTTAGAGAACAGGGATCAGCAATCTCCTTGCTTGTTTAACATAATACTGAGAAGAAGATCGTCCATATTGGTCATGCCCTCTTTGGAGATGCGCTGCATGTTGCGGATGGTCTCCTCCACGTCGCTCTCGATCACGCCGTCCGTGGCGGCAATCTC
>LFTF01000071.1:0-15973 GCA_001512945.1 Clostridiales bacterium DTU023
GCGACCTCTCCGACTTGTTTCTAATGATTCCATACGTGCTCACATTGCTCTTGTTGCTGTTTTTTTCGCGACACAACCATCCCCCGCGTGCACTGGGCTCCGATTACGAGTATGATAGAAGATAATCAGAGAGGTATTTGGGATCCAAGTAAAGCTCGAACGCTTAGCATTTAGCACTGCCATGCGTTAAGTACTGGACAAGATTGAATAATCCTGATATTATCAGTTTTCGGTCGCCCGCGTTGCGGGCACCTTTTTGAGCAAATAATTACGACATGAAAGGAGGTGTGTTGATGCCTACATTCAACCAGTTGGTTAAAAAGGGACGGCAGTCGAAAAAAGACAAAACTAAAGTCCCCGCACTGGCGTCTGGCCTGAATACGCTTAAACGGCGTCCTTCATACTATCCATCACCGCAGAAACGTGGTGTATGCACAGTCGTGAAGACGACGACACCTAAGAAGCCTAACTCAGCGCTACGCAAAGTTGCCCGGGTCCGTCTAACTAATCAGCACGAGGTTTACGCATACATCCCCGGCATCGGTCACAACTTACAGGAACATAGTGTTGTCCTGATTCGTGGTGGTCGTGTCAAGGATCTACCTGGCGTTCGTTACCACATCATACGTGGCACGCTCGATACAGTCGGTGTTGCAAACCGCAAACAGAGCCGTTCCAAATATGGTGCGAAACGTCCCAAGGTTGCGAAGACCAAGTAACAGCCAGCGGTTGGATAAACATGCAAAAAGAACACGCCTTCATTTTTAGGCCTGTTTCTTGTCGCATGACACGTGTCCATATCGTGAGTACCTGTGGTTTCGGGTTCCCTTAAGATGAACCCGCATAATCATGAAAGGAGGGAAGACCATTGCCAAGAAAAGGCCATATCCCCAAGAGAGATGTGCTACCGGATCCCGTTTACCATGACGTTCGGGTAGCGAAACTAATTAATAATGTAATGATGCACGGCAAGAAAGATCTCGCCCAGACAATCGTATTTGATGCGTTTGACCTGATCGAGAAACGTGTCGGGCAATCACCGTTGGAAGTTTTTAACAAAGCTTTGGATAATGTAATGCCTGTGCTTGAAGTCAAGGCACGCCGGGTGGGAGGATCTAACTATCAGGTCCCCATCGAAGTGCGTCCTGAACGACGTCAGACACTGGCACTTCGCTGGATTGTCTTAGCTGCGCGCGCAAGAAGTGAGCGTACGATGAACGAACGCCTCGCTAATGAATTAATTGACGCGTCCAGACAGGCAGGATCAGCGTTTAGACGCAAAGAAGAAATTCACCGCATGGCAGAAGCGAACCGCGCATTTGCCCATTACCGGTGGTAATTGAACAAGAAGATTAAAGAATCAGGAGAACATACGGATGCCAAGAGAATTCTCACTTGAGAATACAAGGAATATCGGCATCATGGCCCATATCGACGCCGGCAAAACAACGACGACGGAACGTATCCTCTACTACACGGGACGAATCCACCGTTTAGGCGAAACCCACGAAGGTGCCGCTACGATGGACTGGATGCCCGAGGAGCAGGACCGCGGTATTACGATTACATCGGCCGCGACAACGACGATGTGGAAGGATTGCCGGATCAATATAATTGATACGCCTGGCCATGTCGATTTTACTGTTGAAGTTGAACGGTCGCTCCGTGTATTAGATGGAGCGGTCACTGTTTTGTGTGCAAGAAGCGGTGTCGAACCGCAAACGGAAACTGTATGGCGTCAGGCCAATACGTATGGTGTTCCGCGTCTCGTTTATGTCAATAAAATGGATATTACGGGCGCGGACTATTTCCACGTTATCAAAATGATGGAAGACCGCCTCGGAACGAATGCGGTTCCGATCCAACTGCCTATCGGCAAAGAGGACACCTTCATCGGTATTATTGACTTGATGACGATGAAAGCCGAGATTTTTGAAGGCGATGATCTGGGGAAGACGGTTACGGAATCCGAGATCGATCCGAACCAGCTTGAGGAAGCCAAAGAATGGCGCGCTCTCATGGTTGAGGCCATTTGCGAGACAGATGATAATTTAGCCGACAAGTTTCTTTGTGACGAAGAGATCTGTGTTGCAGATCTCAAGGCGGCGCTCCGAAGAGCCACGCTCGCCACAGAAATTACGCCGGTTACATGCGGTTCTTCCTACAAAAACAAGGGTGTCCAGATGCTTCTCGATGCCATGGTAGATTATCTGCCGTCACCGATTGATGTTCCGCCAGTAGTCGGGATCGACCCCAGAACTGACGAAGAGACAACGCGGGCAGTCGATGACAAAGCACCTTTTTCAGCGCTCGCATTCAAGGTGATGACTGATCCCTACGTGGGGCAACTCTGCTTCTTTCGTGTCTACAGTGGCACGTTGAAAGCGGGCACCTATGTTCAGAATGCAACCAAGGGCAAACGTGAGCGGATCGGACGCATCCTGATGATGCATGCCAATCACCGTTCGGATGTCGACGAAGTGTATGCAGGAGATATCGCTGCGGCGGTTGGACTTCGCAATACCACGACCGGCGACACGCTTACTACAGAACAAGCGCCAATCATTCTGGAAAGCATGGATTTTCCTGAACCGGTTATCTCCGTTGCAATTGAACCAAAATCGAAAGCCAGCCAAGATAAGCTGGAGGTCGCGCTGGCGAAGCTGGCAGAAGAAGACCCCACATTCCGGACACGCGTTGATAAAGAAACAGGTCAGATGATCGTGTCGGGTATGGGGGAACTCCATCTCGCTATTATCGTCGATCGTTTATTCCGTGAATTCAAGGTGGAGGCGAACGTTGGGCAGCCGCAAGTTGCTTACCGTGAGACGATCACTAAGACTTCAAAGGCAGAGGGACGTTTCGTCCGCCAGACCGGCGGCCACGGCCAGTACGGTCACGCTGTCATAGAGATCACCCCTTTGGAAGCAGGCGAAGGCTTTGTCTTCGAGGACAAAACATTCGGCGGATCCGTGCCAAAAGAGTTCATTAAACCGGTGGAAGAAGGTATTCGCGAGGCAATGAACAGCGGTATTGTTGCCGGATATCCAGTCGTAGATCTGAAAGCTACGCTTTTGGATGGTTCATATCACGATGTGGACTCATCTGAGATTGCGTTCCGCATCGCCGGTTCTATGGCGTTGCGCGAGGCGTTAAATCGCGCAGATCCTATTCTGATGGAACCCATCATGAAGGTGGACATCATTGTTCCGAGTGATTATCTGGGAGATGTGTTGGCCGATATCAGTGCCAGACGCGGCCAGATCCAGGGTATGGAAGCGTCAAACAACGCACAGCTTGTCGACGCATTCGTCTCCTTGTCGGAAATGTTTGGTTACGCAACCGCACTTCGGTCGCGAACACAGGGAAGAGGCGTATTCACGATGCAGATCAGCCATTTTGCTAAAGTTCCGGAAAGTGTCCGGGCGAGCATCGTGACAAACCGTTAATATAAGAAGAGTGGATTGCCTCAAAAAGGCTCCCGATCCAACGCACGTTGCGTTCATAAGAGTTTTATGAGAAAATCATAGAACATGCAAACAAATTAATTAGATCCATATAATGATCGACCAGTAGGAGGACATCTGAAGTGGGAAAACAGAAATTTCAAAGAACAAAACCACATGTTAACGTAGGTACGATTGGTCACGTCGACCATGGCAAGACGACATTGACAGCCGCGATCACGAAAGTGCTCTCACTTAGCGGTGAAGGTGTGGCAAGTTTTACCGACTATGCCGCCATTGACAAAGCTCCGGAAGAAAGAGCGCGCGGCATCACAATCAATGCGTCGCACGTTGAGTATGAAACAAAAAACCGCCACTACGCGCACGTGGACTGTCCTGGTCACGCCGACTATATCAAGAACATGATTACCGGCGCGGCACAGATGGACGGCGCGATTCTCGTCGTTTCCGCAGTGGATGGCCCGATGCCTCAGACGCGTGAGCACATCCTGCTCGCCCGCCAGGTCGGTGTCCCTTCCATCGTCGTTTTCATGAACAAAACGGACCAAGTCGATGATGATGAAATCCTCGACCTTGTCGATATGGAGATACGCGAGCGCCTTGATGAGTACGATTTCCCGGGTGATGACACACCGATCATCCGCGGCTCTGCACTTGAAGCGCTTGAGTGCGAAGACACTGATCTGAGCAATCCCGTTTATAAACCCATCCTTGACTTGATGGAAGCGGTTGACTCGTTTATTCCGACTCCGGCCCGTCCGACCGATAAGCCATTCTTGTGTCCGATCGAAGACGTTATGACAATCACCGGCCGCGGTACAGTTGTTACAGGCCGTGTTGAGCGTGGCCAGATCGAAATTAACAGACCCGTCGAGATTGTTGGCCTCGCTGATGAATCAAGAAAAACGGTCGTTACAGGTATTGAGATGTTCCGTAAGATGCTCGATCACGCCGAAGCGGGTGACAACGTTGGTTTACTGCTTCGTGGTGTCGCGCGCGACCAAGTCCGTCGTGGCCAGGTTGTGGCAGCCCCAGGTTCGATCAAGCCTCATACGCGTTTCGTTGGACAAATTTATGTCTTGACGAAGGATGAGGGTGGTCGCCATAAGGCATTCTTTGACGGTTACCGTCCGCAGTTCTATTTCCGGACAACCGACGTTACTGGTGTTGCGCGTCTGCCTGAAGGCGTAGATATGTGCATGCCTGGTGACCACGTTGAGATCACTGTTGAGTTGATTACTCCGATCGCCATCGAGCCCGGTCTCAAGTTCGCCATACGTGAAGGCGGAAAGACGGTCGGTTCTGGTACGGTTGTTCGTCTCGTGGACGAAGTCGAATAGTCAGAAATCCATCGCACTGATTGAACGAGCGCCTCAGGATTAATCCTGAGGCGCTTTTCTTATTAAGAATTGTGTGACAATAGGCGTACGTAAAAAGGGACATCTTTTCGTTTGATTGAAGTAGGTGATGATATGCAGGATATTCTTATAGTGGTCGACATGCAGAACGATTTTGTTGACGGAGCGCTTGGAACGCCGGAGGCACAATCCATAGTCGCGAATGTAATAGAGAAGATGGCAAACTTCGATGGTCGTGTTCTATTCACGAAGGATACGCACGAGGCAAACTACCTTGAGACGCAGGAGGGGAGAAAACTGCCTATTGAGCACTGTATACGGGATACGGCAGGATGGGAAATAGTCCCAGACATTGCAGTTCTTCGGCAGGGCCAAGTTGTTGAAAAGGATACGTTCGGTTCGCGTGACTTGGTGGCTGTGCTGGATGAAATGAATGTGGAGGATCCGATCCGATCTATCACGCTTGTTGGGCTTTGTACCGACATCTGTGTGATCTCAAACGCGCTTCTTATTAAGGCATTTCTACCTGAAGTAGAAATCAATGTCGATGCGTTGTGTTGTGCCGGTGTCACCCCTGAAAGCCATCAGATCGCGCTTAGTGCGATGAAGGCTTGTCAGATAAACGTTGAAGAGTAGATAGCTGCTAGTTGACAAGTGAAACACAAGTTTTGCAAAATATCAGGTCAATCGGCGGATTGTCCTTCGACGTCTTTGTCTTTCCGTGTTACATGTTTGCGCGACACAGCGATAATATGAAGAAGAAGCGTGATACTTCCAATGATGAAACCCGCGTTCAGGATTTTGCCATACGAAGGATGCATAGTCGACGTCATTTTGCTTGCAACGAGGAGTGCAGGAGTGGCTATCAATCCTGCTAAAACAAGAATATCGAGGATGATCTGAACAAGGTCAATCGGTTTATTCTTCTTCATAATTCTGCTTTCTAATTTGAGGCACAGAACACAACGCAGACTGACTGCCGCTACCAACCTAAATGAACCCTATCAAACGGTTTCTATTTGAGTTTTAAGTACTCGTCTTCCTGAACTCCAACCAGAACCTGGTCGCCGCTCAGCATGATCGGGCGCTTGACCAGCATCCCGTCAGTCGCAAGAAGATCAATCATCTCTTCGTCGCTCATTTGCGGGAGTTTGTCCTTTAATTCAAGTTCTTTATATGCATCGCCGCGCGTATTGAAGAATGAGCCGATCGGCATGCCGCTTGCGGCAATCCATTTCACAAGTTCGTCTCGTGTCGGTCGATCATCCTTAATGTCACGGAAGGTGTAGGGGATGTTGTGCTTGTCAAGGAACCTCCTTGTTTTTTGGCACATCGTTCATTTTGAATAACAAATAAATAGATTCATGGTTTCCTCCTGAAAGGTCTGATTACTTAATTTATATTATAACAGGTTGAATTAGACTAGATCGAGTATTTTTCTATAATCATCCGGCGTATCAAGATCAAAACTGCCAATAGCGTCACCAGTGTCAACGATCTCGACCACATTTTTCTCGTGTTTATCAATAACCTGGCGACCGCCCATGTCGCCCATCAAGACTGATAATTCGTCATAGAAAATACGATCAAACAGGGCAGGTGCAGATCGCTTGCCTTCTTTCACGGGGATAAGAATCTTTCCCGGTTCTAACTCTTCGGCCAAATGACGCATCAGGATCGGAGAGACGAATGGTTGGTCACCCGGAATATAGAAACAGGCAACGCTTTCTTCCGCGAGGTTTTGAGTGGCAAGAGCAACAGAGGTCCCCTGTCCCTCTCGGTAGCGTTTATTGTCTACAACTGTCACGCGAGTACTGGGTTGTGCATACGCTGCGATAGCCTGTACGATCTCTGCTCGCACCGCAGACGATTGATGTCCCGTTACGATCACAAGATCGCGCACATCACTTTGCAAGACATTTGTCAGGGTGTGAAAGATAACAGTCCTGTTCCCCACAGGCAAGAGGAGTTTGTTTGGCTCGCCCATTCTTGTTGACATACCTGCAGCCATAAGCACAGCCGAAAATAGAGCGGTTTTGTCTTCTTGTCTGTGAATACCATAAAGCGTTTGACGGCCGCTATCTGTGTTCGCGTTGAAAAACACAGCGTCTATTCGCGAATTGGAGAGAGTGCGCTTGGCGACGGTGGCCAGTTGCGAGCGATCTCTCCGCGATTTATCGAGGTAATCGGTTTGGTTGAAAACAACTGCAACACGGCTCGTTGGAGGAATATTTTTAAAAAAATGCCCATTATCGATCAGGGTCAATAAATTTGCCATCTCGATCGGGTTGCCCGGTTGAAGTCCTGTCTGTTCCGTAAACAAATGAGAACGGTGGACAACAGATTCGTCGAGTGGTTGGCCGACACCTGAAAGACCGAACACAATGAGTGTCAAATCAGTTGTCTTTGGGATTACCGGTTCGTGAGAGGCGTGTGCTTTCAGTGGTTTACGTTTTGAACCATCCGCTTCACAAAAGACAACAGTTTCACCATCTCTTGCGTGTCTGCGGTCGCGGATCCAGTCATCCAAATCCTCCAAATCGACACCACTGTATTTGTCTGGTATCCCTTCGAATGCAGGACCGAACCATACACCCGACTCCGCGGGTGGGGTTAAAGAAATTCTACCAAGCGCTGGTAACAACTCACAGCCCGGGGGGAGCGGCGGCGAAATGCGATTGTTTGCTCGGGGCGCGCCCATGGCGGTTGTTGTTGTAAGAATAGATCGGTTACGTAATGAGCCGGCGAACAGTTCCATTAATGTGGTTGTCTTTCCCCCACCTCCGATCGCGCTAACGACAAAAGGGGAAGGATATCGTTCGTCGCTCAGACTTATGAGCGTGCGGACATAAGCTTCAAGAGAAGTCTCGGTAAGTCGACCGCAGCCGACAAGATCGTTGTGTTGATTCGGCATATTCAACCTCTATGCGGTCATCGGCTCAGCAAGTGAAATGCGGCTATTTAATCTTCTTTGCTGAGTAAATCGTCACGTGTGTAATGGGTAAGAATGGCTTCAAGCACTCCGCCCGCGATTGTACGTCCTTTATCACTGATTGTTCGGCAGTAATCAGTGTCGCCTCTGGGGTCGACATCTCCGATTTTTTGCCCTTGTTTGACCTGGAATCTGTCGGCAATCAGGCCTCGAACGACACCTGAAATGATCGTTTTAACCGGCTCGTTGTCTACCGTGAGAATAATGTCACCGGCTTTGACTATGTCGCCAATCTCATGAAGATTATTTGTTGTTCCGGCGCGTGGTGCGCGGAGTACACGATCTTTGTTAATCCCGGCAATCGTGCCGGGGATTCCCGTGTTGGTGATCGCCTCACCTTCGTGAATCAGGCGTCCCAGATAATGTCCTCGCTGCGTTTCAATGACCACATCTGCATGTTTTTTCGCTTCAATCACGGGGCCTAGCCCAATCACTAACGGCGCCCACGTGCGATCGTAATTGGGCGTTCTTTTGCTGAGTGTTGCATCGATGAAAACATCCGGTTTCAGATAATCGAGAACCTCACGATCAGGTATCGTGAGGATGGGGATCAATCCTTGAATGAGTGCCGGCTCTATGGCTTCAAGCGACTCAATATGACGTGCGGTGACGCCCTCGATTTCCCAGTCGCCCTCATAAATAGCGTTGCAGAAAGAGACGGTCCGCCTCACACATGACGGAGCTGTGAGATCGCAGACAACGACGCGCATCCCCGCGTTTTTTAGTTTGTGAATAACTGCCGAGGCGAGGTCACCGCCGCCCCGAATTAAAATAGTAATATTCATAGTCTGCCCCTTCCTAAGAGGTTAGACAGCCTTGACCATCAGTCGGCAAGGCTATCAAAATATCCTTGAATTAGTACGACGGGCGTGCCTTTGTCGCCACTTCCCGAGGTCAAGTCCGCTAAAGATCCGAGTAGATCTGTAAATTGGCGCGGGGTGGTTCCCTCTGCATTCGCCTCAAAATTCTGATCTTGTTCTTTTTCTGAAATTGCCTGCAGGACAGCCTTTTGAAGTGCCTGCCCTTTAAGGTCGGCAAACTCATTGTCAGTGAGATACTTGAGCTTGAGTTCTTTTGGAGTGCCTTCAAGTCCATCGGTATAAGCCGGCGATACGACGGGATCTGCAAGTTCCCAGATTTTGCATACAGGATCTTTAAATGCTCCGTCACCATAGATCATGACTTCAATGTGCTTGCCCGTGCGTTGGAAAAAGAGTTGCGCGACCGCGTTGACAAATGTCTTGCCGGCACGCGGAAATAATTTCACCACATTCTCACTGGCCTTGTTGCTTCCCAGAAGGCCGTAAGTTTCATGAAATCCGCTTCCATTGACGGGCTCCGAAAGGATGTTGTCTAGTCCGAGAACACGTTTCGCGCCGGCTCGTTTCAGCAGACGCTTCGTACGTTCTCGCGTGTGTACATCGCAGACAAGGACGTACGGCGTATATTCGAGAACTGCAAGCGGATCATTCGCGAGGATAATCTCAGCCTCACAGCCTTCTTCGACAATAATACCGCGGTATAATTCCACATAGTCAACGCCGGTAAACGCGTGACGGTTTACACCAAAAAGTTCGCGGTACCGTGCTTCAGTGAGGCAATCCTTCAAGGGATCAATCCCTTCTTCGTCCATTCTGTCAAGATCCATCAAGCTGTTGCCGACTTCATCGTCAGGATAGCTTAGCTGTAACACGATTTTTTTTGCGCCGCGAGCAATGCCGCGCAAATTGATCGCGAAACGGTTACGACTGAGAATAGGAAAAATTACGCCGATTTCACCTTCAGGGAATTGCCTTGTAACATCGGTCGCGATATCATCGCATGTCGCGTAGTTGTTTTCCGCCCGAGCCACAACGGACTCAGTGACGGCAACAACATCCCGGTCGCCGAGGGTGAATCCCTCATCTTCTGAAGCGAGGATTACACTGTCCACGATTATATCGGCCAGATTGTCTCCGCTCCGAATGATTGGTGTCCGGATACCTCTTGAAGTTGTACCTGTGCGTCTTGCCATTATATTTGCAGAAAAAATTCCGCATCTCCTTTCATGAGAGCCCTCCCGTCGGGCGCAAATCATGTTGCCAAAAACCCCGCCCGGGGGAGCCGCCCCCGCCGAATAAATCGGAAAGCGGAAAAACAGACGCGCCGACCCTGTTGGCCAACGGCGTTCAAGGACCGGCGCGTCTCAACTGGCGGAAGTATGTGAGAATCGAACTCACCCGGGAAGCTCTTAACCCCCCTCAACGGTTTTGAAGACCGCGGGGCACACCAGAACCCATCTACCTCCACCATGTATTGTTAATGTTGGCGTGAGGTTTGTCAACCTCAGCGTGTCATTTCGTCACAAATACACCCGATGTTACCGCGAACCATTTGCTTGAAAAGCAACATACCTGTTTTCTCGGATGAGCCATACAAGACGTTCCTTGACCCGGAGGCCCGTGGCTCGTGAAATCGCGTCAGCGTAGGCATCGATCTGGATTTGATACCGGTCTTTGAGGATCAGATCGCCTTGATGTTCGGGTAGCCTGTCTGATTTAAAATCAACGAGTACCGCCTCACCGTCATCCTCCAAAAACCACAGATCGATCATTCCCTGGATCAGAGTCATTTCATCACGGGGGAATGAGGGGTGTAACTGATTTGAGGGAACCGCCACTGTAAAGGGCATTTCGCGATAAACGCGCCCGGTTGTCTGTTCTGCACGGAGAAGACGGCCTGCCAGATCGCTTTTTGCCCAGGTGATCGCTTGATCGACAAATTTAGACGTATCTTCGAAGAACTCTTTTTCGATGATACGTTTCGTTGCCATATCTTTGAGCTGGCGAAGATACGCCTGTTCTGCCTGCGGTTCAGGTAGCGAGCGGAGCTCCTCCAGATCGAGGAACTGAAATACTGAGTGCATTGCGATTCCCAAAGCGGCGCCTTTTGATTTTTCCTCTTGCTCACGCCCGCGCATCGTCAGCGGGATATCGGCCTTTGTGTAATTCTCCGCCAACGGTGTACTTGCCGCTGCATCTCGCGCAAGACTGCCCAGAGCGTCGAACGTCCACTCTGGATCAACCGGATCGCCTTCGGCAGATAGCTGGATGATGGATTGCTTTTGACCAAGGCGTTTCAATTCTGTTACCGTGATTTTGGCAGGCGTATTGGCCGCGTCAGGATGGGGGATCTCCTTTGAGAGGAGTTGGTATACGTGATCGAATGCGCTGTGGTCGGTGCGAGTAGTCTCTGCGCCGCATGCGATACTGTGGCCGACTAGTTGCGCGTCCTGTTTTGCTTTTCTGTCGACAACTTCCTGGTAGATATTGGTGAGCGGTGTAACGCGGACTTCATGGTGGTCGTACGAGAAGTTGCCTTCTTCAGCTGAAGTGATGGCTTGCGTGACACGAGGATTTCTTACAGCGTACACAGCGAGGAGGAGTTCTGCGTCGCTTTTTGTAAGCGTTGACAGGTTCTCCGGCACAACAGCACGTCCCGAACGGTCTGTAAACTCTGGGAGTGACTCGGTGAGATAGCTTGCTTCATCAATAATAGTTCGATAACTTGACGTCTCTCTGAGAGTTTTTCGTGCGGGGAGGAGAAAAAACAGTCTTTCTCTGGCACGTGTCATTGCCACATAAAAAAGTCGCCAGTTTTCCGCCTGTTCCCGTTTGCTCTCAGCGATGCGTGCCGTTTGATTGGGCGCATTATTGTATACAGTGGCTCCCATGTCTGCGATGGTGAAACTCGAAAGACCATCCTGTTCTGAGTATTGGATCAGCGATTGTGGCGTGGGTCCACTTTGTTTGCGGTCCAAACCACCCAAAATCACGTAATCCCATTCAAGCCCTTTGCTACTGTGCCGTGTCAGTACATTAACAGCGTCCGGCAAGAGAACATTATCTAGTTTTCCGTGGTTGACCTCACTCTCTCGGAATCGAACTAGCCGTCTTAAGGTGGAACGTAATCCCGGCATATCACCAGGGTCAGGCTGTTCGATGAAACTGATCAGTTGGTCTAGTTCTAATGCATGACTTGCTCCCAATGTGCCGCGGGCGATGTAAGCAGGATACTCTGTCTCGTAAAAAATGAGATCAAGTAATTCTTTGGACGTGAGCTCTCGCGCCATCAGTCGCCATCGATCAAATTGAGAGATGAATGCTCTCGCTTTATCCGCGAGTTGATTGTTCTCTTCACCGCAAAGGGTAAAAAATTGTTCATGAAATGCGGTACGGCGAAGTCTTCCTCTTTTATCTTTATGGACAGAGTGCGCCGACTCAACTTCGGTGACAGCCATGAGTTCTTCGCTGCTCCATGGTTCAGGCGTGAAAGGCCCCATGAGTGTCGACAATAATGGTATATCCTGCCTGGGATTGTCGAGCACACTAAGGAGTGCTTCGATTTGTCGGACGACAAGATTATCCGGGTAAATTTTGCCCGAACGACTAGTAACAGGGATACCGTAACGTGTAAGTACTTGTTCATAGTCACGGCAATTAGTGTTTGTAGGAAGAAGGACGGCGATCTGCCCGGGGTTGATGCCTGTGTCTATAAGTTCACCGATAATGCGCACTGCCATCAAAGCTTCACGCTCTCTGAGCGAAGAAGAGCTTTCGGAATCGTAAGACAAATCTGCCGGCTCGTCTGCAGGTTGTTCTTCAAAAGCATCCTTTACCATTGAAGCGATTTCCCAGAGAACGTCAGGGTATTCGTCCTCTCGTGCCGAGTGGTGAGACTGCAGTCTCTGAGTTCCGTCGTATTCGATCTCACCCGCGCTTTTTGTAAGAAACGCACCGAAAAATTCATTGACGAACGCGATGATTCCGGGGCGGCTCCTAAAATTCCGGTTAAGCAGCGCGAGGCACCCGAGGCCTGCGGGTTCAAGCGGAGAAGGGAGTTTCCCGGGTATTCGCAGAAGTGAAGATGCTTCGCGTTTCGAGAACAAAGCGGGATTGGCGTAACGGAAGCGGTAAATGCTTTGCTTGACATCACCGACCATTAGCACGTTGTCGCGGTCAATCGTCCTGATAATGGCATCCTGGATACTACTTGTATCTTGGTATTCATCGATATAAATTTCGTCAAAACGGTGTCGGTATGTTTGACCGATATCATCGCGGCTCAGGAGTTCCAATGCGCCGTGCTCAATATCGCTGAATAGGATCGCATTGCGTTCAAAGCGCCTTCTTTGGAACTCCCGGTCGACCATGAGTACGACCTCCATAAAGCGTGAGACAATGCGTCCCGTTTCAACAAGACTCTCTCGAGTTTCCTCCGAACACATGGTGAAAATGGGCGGATGATTCCGCAAAGGGTGCTCATAGCGGCCACTGTCTCGGTTGAATTGATTGGTTATGAGACCGGCGAGTGGCAGAACTTGCCTTAAAAACTTTTCGATATAGGCATTTTTAGCTTGCACTTGTTGTGATGTAGAGGTTCGACTGCTTAAAGATGGCAGCGTCATTTCATCCATCAAATGTCCTGTTTTAACGATTTCGTCCCAACGCTTGGCGCTGTAACCAGATGAACGTAAAAGCGATGTAACGGCACGTTCCATGACATCAGTGGCATGAGCCAGTTGTGCGAGGTGTTTGACTTTTTCGGCATCTCTTTCCTGCAGTCTGCTGTAGTGCTCCATGCCCTGGAGTTCATCCAGAGACTTGCGTGCGATGCTGAGCGTTTCATCGAAAATATTCCACCAATACCGGGAGCACTCATCTTCCGGGAATAAACGCGATTGCATCTCCCTGTCGTTGAGCGCTGTGATGACAAGTTCTTGATAGCGTGGTAGAGTGCGCAGTTGTTTGAGCATCTTTGAAATTGCATCGCGGAAGGGGAGGTCATCCAGATCAGGAGAGTGCGCGAGAGAGACTGCCCTGAATTCAGTTAGCCATTGAACTTGCGTGCGATCTTCACCAGTAAGAACATAGGGTTTTATGTCTCCGTCGTCAGATAATCCTCGAGTTACGAGCTGATCGAATTCGGGGCGGCCTTCGTCGGATGACTCGCATGCGCTGAGGGCATCGAGTTCCGCGTAAAATGTCGAGAGCACAGTATCCACAGTATCTGACAGTAGTTGATTCTCTTCGTCTCCTTCGATGATGCGATAGCCGGGTTCAAGCAAAGGTTTCCCGTCACGGTCGCAAAATTCGGGCAAGTATGAAGACAGTACCTGGTTGCAGAAGGAATGTATGGTTGAAATTTGGGCCAGTGACAACTCACGGATCAATGAATCGCGATAAACGCGTTCTTCTTCGTTCACGGCTAGTTGTTTCTGTTTACCAAATTCTTTAGCGATTTTCGTTTTGATTTGGCTTGCCGCAAGCTCTGAGAATGTCATGACGAGAAGTCGCGACGGTCGGACAGCTCCTGACAGTGATTGTCTGACAATCCGCTCCGTTAAGACTGCGGTTTTCCCGGAACCGGCCGCAGCTGAGATGAGTAAATTTCGCGCCTCATCGAAACCGATGGCCAGTTTCTGCTCTTCTGTCCATTCAATCGTGCCCATGCGAACCTCATAATCTGACGCAAATATCTGTTCGAATAGCCCGTCGGGTATGCTCACTTAACCGGGCAATTCATTGTGTTTTCCCTGTTTCAATCTTAACAGATTGAGTGTTCATAAAGCCTGGCACGTTTGTTTTATCGTCATTATTTGTGCTTGGCTTGAAAGATCGCGCGAAATGGCAGACAATAATAGAACTCGCATATTCTCGCGCAGAGGAGGATTCATCTTGAAGCGCACATTGGTTCTTATCGCCCTTATTGCCGTCTTATGCATGGTAGTTGTCGCCTGTAGCTCGCATTCGTTTGATGCTAAAGAGCTCGCAAGCATCAACGTGACCGGTGCCAACGGATTCGGTTCGCTTGTCGTTAATCTTGACAGTGAACAATTAAATTCGCTGATCGAAGAAGAATCCAGAGCACTCTCCGACAACGATGAACAAGCGTTCAAACGTCTCTTTCAGCGTGAAGCGGCTATCAACTCCTTAATCTATGAGGCCGATAAAACGGTGAACCTTAAAAATGGCGATGAAATTGTGATTCGCGCAGAATATGATGAAAAACTAACCAAATCGGCAGGTGTGCGTTTCCGAAACCTAAAATACAAATACGTCATTGCCGGACTCCGCGAGACATTGCCGATCGACGTGTCAAACAACGTCGATCTCACGTTCGTAGGGTTCAATGGCAGAGGGGTCGCATCGCTTTCGCTGTCTGGCGATGTTGAACAGTACCGTTCCGGCTTCGATTTCGTTTTTACGGGCGCAAAGACAAAACTGTCGAATGGTGACCTTGTCGAAGTAAAAGTGATTCCTAACAACGATTTCCTCACAGGTAATGGCAAAATTGCCCGGAATGCAACGCTTTCTTTCGAAGTTAAAGGACTAATTCCTCTTAAATCAATTGACCTCTTCAAGGACTTAGTTCTCGTGTTTGATGGTGTCAGCGATCACGGGATCGTCTCGTTCGACACAACACGCCTTCCCGTTGAATGGGTGGAGGCGGGTTCCTGGGGGCAAGCTCCCGTGCAATATATGGCCGTACCGCTGGCAGATCTTGCCAACGGGGATGTCGTACGCGTGGAGGCCAGTGTTGATGAGGAATGGTTTGCAGAACGCGGGTTGAAAACAGGACAGGTAATCAAAGAATTTTCAGTGAGCGGTTTAAAAGAGTATCCGAGAAATCTCGACAATATTGACTTGATGCCCCTGTTCGACAAAATTTCAGCCAGACTAGAACAAGATTTGGAAGAGCGCTTGACTCACAATTACTGGAATGACGATTTCCGGACAGGCGAACCTGTGAGCCGGTGGGAATATGCTGAAAGACACGGTGTTAGCAAAATTTACTACGGATATAAACAGTCCGACCGCGCGCAGAATTTTGTAACGCTTATCTACAAAGTAACGATCGAGGGACTATGTCAAGAAATAACGCCCTACCAGTCTGCCTATCTGGACGGCGATCGAGAATCGGCAACGCTCTATTTAGCCTATGTTGTGGATGATATTATGTATGACCGGTCAGACATCGATGATTTTCGTGATTTTAATCTTAAGTTCCACAGCGACGTGGAATTGGAACTGATCGCGCGCTTCAAAGAGCAATATGGCGGGGCAGGCGTCCAGATTGTGGAGGTGCCTGTACCAGAGCAGGTCCGGTACCCGTAA
>LFTF01000071.1:16000-30390 GCA_001512945.1 Clostridiales bacterium DTU023
AGGCAGGAGGCTATTTAATGGAATTAAATCAGGATAATTCCCCTCATCGGGTTCAAGAAGATTCTCAACCAGATGGAACTGTCATGCCTCACAATCACGTAGACCCTACTGTCGACGGGCGTGAATCTGAACCCAACGAACAACCGGTGATGGTTGAGAGGTATATGAGAAAACCCGACATCAGGAGATACGGTTTCACGCCGCAACAGGTAGACTCTGTCGACTCCCTGCGTGAGCAAGATGGTAAGAATATCCGTGAGCGCGTTCTTTGTTTTGTTCCGTTTGTCGCATTATTATTTTTTACACAATTATTTTGCGAATTTATTATCCGCCTTAATGTCGAAGGCAGTTTTTTTACAATAGGACTTCTTTATATCCCGTTATTCTGCTTGATGCGATCCATCGTTCTGGCAGCGGTTATCTCATTTTTGCCGCCACGCGGGAGATCATTCGTGTTGATCTCTTTGCTGATACTCTTCCCGTTTATCTACTCGGCGCAACTTATCTATTATAAATTCTTCCGTACGTTTTTTGTATTCTATTCGATCGGAGAAGGTGGGCAGATTTTACAGTTTTTGGAAGACATTCTCATCAAGATCCTCCGCAATTTGCCGTGGATTCTTCTGACGCTGGTGCCATTGGTGGTCTATATTGCGTTTCTTCGGGAACGTTTTCTAGCGACCTGCCTCAAGGCATCGCGTAGATGGCGCGATGCGCTGGCAGTTCTTGCAACTGGCTTTATCTTGTTTGGATTGACAGTTGGCCTTATGGCCACTAACCGTTCTTACAATAGTCCGTGGGCGAATTATTTCCAGGAGAATGAAGTTTTGACAGGGACCAACCAGTTTGGTGTTCTAACCGCAATGGGGATTGATATCAGTCATCTGATCTTCCCGAGGAGTGCGCTTATCCCCGATGATCTGATCCCCGATCCCACTGAACCGACCCACTCAATGCCGCCCAACCAGTCAGAACCTACTGAGCCTTCTGGTACCGAGCCGGGGATTGAAGTCCCACGCTATCCGAATGTTTTGCCCATAGATTATGAAGCGCGCCTTGAAGCTTACGGTCCAGGTGAAAGTTCTGACGTTCACTATCTTGATACGGTATTCTCGATGACGGAACCGTCTTACACCAATGACCATACGGGCAGGGGTGAGGGTTTTAATCTGATTTTCGTTACTGCAGAGAGTTTCTCAAAATATTGTATCGATGAAGAGATGACGCCAACGCTTTGGATGATGTACCATCAGGGAGTCCATTTCGAAAACTTTTATGTCCCTGTCTGGACCGTGTCGACACTTGATGGTGAGTATGCAGGGCTTTGCGGGATGATTCCCAAGCAGGGTGTCTGGACACTCAAAGAAGCCCATAAAAATGACATGGCGATGGCACCCGGAAATTTCTTCCGGCGACTAGGCTACACGACTCATGCCTGGCATAACCACACGTGGAATTACTATTCACGTGACTTATCGCATCCAAATCTCGGGTACGAATACCGCGGGCTCGGGCATGGGCTGGAAGTCAAACGTACATGGCCTGAGTCAGACCTTGAAATGATCGAGAAAACAGCGTTTGAATTCGTGAATAAAGAGCCGTTCCATGTTTATTATCTGACGGTCAGCGGTCATGGCAAGTGGACGAGAATGGGCAATATGATGTCAGATCGTCATTTTGATAAATATTCTCACCTCGATCTACCCAATGAAGCGATTGCCTATCTTGCCGCTAACTACGAGTTGGAACTCGCGATGGAGAGTCTGCTCAAGCAACTCCGTGAAGCGGGCGTCGCCGAACGCACTCTGATTGTCATCAATCCCGATCACTACCCTTATGCCCTGGAAGAACACTCTAGCTATGAGGCGCTGGCGGGCAAAAAGCTTGACAAAGTTTTCGATATCTATGAGAGTTGCGGACTTTTCTATCATGATGGTATCGAGCCGGAGGTTGTTGATAAGTATTGTACAAGTCTTGATCTGTTGCCTACGATCTACAATTATATGGGCGTGCCTTACGATTCAAGAATGCTGTCAGGGCGTGACATTTTCTCAGATTCAGATGCGCTTGCTATTTTCCTTGGGCGGAGCTGGATAACGGAGAAAGGTCGCTACAACGCGGTAACGGGCGAATTTACGCTACATGATGGTCAAACGCTCGATGATCAGTCGGGGTACATCGACAGTATCAACCGTGAAGTCAAGCTACGCTATGACACAGCTCGGTATATCATTGACACCGATTATTATCGGGATCTCTTAACTGTTGAACAATGGGGAGAGATCAATGAACCGTATATCACCCATATGGAAGAAAACCCCTGGCCGAAAACGACGGGTCCGTAGCCTATCGGCTGAATTCACATAATCATTAAATCTGGTCTAAGTTATCATCCTGGCCAAGGATCAGTTCTTTGGCATTTTTGATTTCGTCTTTACCGGCGGGAAGTTTAATGTTTCTCGGAAGGCGTCCGTCATAACCGCACGCAGCGTACCAGCTGCAATACTGACAGGGGTTGTTCTTTGATCCTCGAATAAGCGGTTTGGCAGCGAAGTTGCCTTCAAAAATTGCTTGTAGTGTGCCGACCGCTTTAACCTCCGCAAAGCGCGCAGCTTTATCTGCTGCATCGTCCTGCCAGATTTGTTTTTGTTTTTGAAGTTTGCGAAGTTCATTAGCTCGCTCGTAGGGCTGGGCGCAGAATGATGAATTGTTCCGTAAGCGAGGTGAACCAAACCCGGCAAAAAAAAGTTCGTTGACGGAGCGACCAGGATAAGCTGTCTCGAACGCACGCTTGTAGAGAGGTAGCTGAAAATCGGTGCCGTCTAGTAACCCCAACCAGGAAAAATTCTTCGCAGATCGTTTGTAGTCGATAAGACGGATTGCGCCTTCGCAGCCCTCATCGATCCGGTCGACCAAGCCGCGACATATAAAAGAATGTCCGTCCACTGCCAACTGGTAAGGCGTCCGCCCAGGTTCCGGGAAATACCATTCAAGCCAATGGGGAATGAAAACATTTTCCCGGCTAAAATCGGATAGAATTTTCAAAGTGTTTACGGCACGCATCATCAACCGTTCGCCAACTCCTCCCGCTATTTGCGGTCTTGCATACCAAACAAGATTGCGATTTGCTGTAGCCGTAAAATATAGTTTGCGCATATAAGCAAGAGTTAATTGATTGCCCCACTCGTCTGCTATTTTCTGTTTATCTTCTACGTTAACTGCTTTTTCTATCCTGCCGGTCAAATCAAAGGTTGCCAGTTCAAGCAAACGGTGCAGCAAGGTACCCTGATCATTGACTTTATCTTCTGCAATTTTTCGCTCTGACGCGCCTGCAAGATAGTCTGTGAAGAAACGAAACGGACAATTGTTGTATTGCTGGAGCATGGAGATGCTTACGCTGTCGCGTCGGCCCATCGCGGATGCCACCATCGGTCGGGACAGTGAGAATGATTCGGCGATCTCGTCGGCCGTGTAACCCGCGTCGCCGTCAATATCTGCAAGTTTGCCGATGGCGTTCCGCCAAACCTCGGGCGCTTGATCGTTACGGCGGAGTATGCGGATTGCAGCCTTGAGAGAACCCCAGCGGGCGTCAGGCTCGCCGCTCGGAATATCCACTATTGTCTCATTCCCCTCCGCCGTAAGTACACGTAAATCGTTGTAAATGGGAGACCGTCCTTCGCCTAACGTTGGTACGGATAAGTATAGATGTTCTGATGGTCGTCCGAGCAACATACGGATCAGCCAGGCTTGTGATGCAGGCTGATCTTTTTTTCTGCTCGGGAAGGGTTTCCCTGAACGCACTGAAAGATAATCGCGCTCTTCATCGCGTAGGTAACCTTCCTGCTTAATCTCGGGAGGGAACGCTGATTCCGACGCGCCGAGGATAAAAAGTATACGGCAAGGCCACGCGGCCATTTGCGTCAGTGTTCCCACGCGCACACGGTCGGTTCCGACCGGGATCGACGAGAGCGACAGACCTTCCAATCCGGCGAACAGCATCTGTGAAAAGTGATCTTGTGAAATACGCGTGTTACCGAGCAACTCGCCGGTTTCTTGAAGGATATCGATTGTGGCATTCCATGACGAAACGAGAAGTATGGCACTTTCTTCGCGATTGTGGCGCAAGAGAGCATCACGTTGTTCCATGACACAAGAGGCGGGGGAGCCATCCTGGAAATCGCGAGAACGAGCATTGTGCCCAGACGCACTGTATGTCATTGAGTTTACAGACAAATTGAAAAGGATATCGAGTAGCAAGTCAGCCTTTGCTTGTCCTGTCCTTGCTTGACGCATATTGGAAGTAATATCAAGGATTCTTCTAACATTGGATAATACGCTTAGGAGTTCCTCTTCTTGCTCTGCATCGGAACACATGCACCGGTCAATGGCTTGTTCGAGAGCATTGTCCGTCAAGAAAATCACTCGAAAATCGCGCGCATATTTCCATCCGCTCGCGAGGGCAGCGTTCTCAAAACAGTCGATTGCGCGTTCGGGCAAACTTGTGAGGCCGCTTCGGTAATAGTCCATTAGATTGTCGAGTGAAAAATCATATGAGCAAAGCGCGAGAAAAGCTGTAAGCATTCTGATGAACGAACTCTGTTTGAGTGGTCTGCCGGCTTCGAGGTAGGCGTCCACGCCATACTCTTCAAGGGCAGTCTCGAGATAGCCTATTGTTTCTTCGGGCTCACAGAGCGCGACGCCGATTTCATGACGTCGCAGTTGAGTGGTAAGGAGCAATCTCCTGATTTCGCCTGCTGTATAGCGCGCCTCCTCTTGTCTGTCAACGGCACGGATCAGGTGATGATCGGGTTTGGGGCGCGGAGATTGACCTCGTAGCTCACGTATACAGGAATTGGGTAGAAAATGACTCAGGGATCGCAGTGTTGCGCGTCCGTGGTGATAGGCCGGGTCACCCTCCGTGCGATCGGTATCAGTGGGGATCGCGACGGATAATGTAGCAACGCGCTGTGAAAGCGCGCTTAGGACTCTGCGTTCCTGCGAGGTAAAGTTGCGGTCACCTCCAAATCCCAGAATCCAAATGTGTGAACGGGAGAGAAAATTCAGTCGTCCCGGCAGAGGGTCATCTTCCAACAATTCAGCGAGTTGTGCCAAAGTTGTGTCGGGATCGACAAGATCGCGTTCGCGCAATTCGCTTGCCAGCACATCAGCCAATATCGCAAAATCGTGTAACTTGTCAATTGTCACTTCTCGAGCTTTCGAGGAAAGAAGTGCGTCTGCTACCAACTCATCCTGAGATTGCGGCTGAATATCCTTTGTGAGGAGATCATGCCTCGTTATTTCATAGCGGTGAAAATCTCCCAAAATATTGACCAGGTCAATCGCGTAATGTGGTTTTGCGGCCATGCGATGAAAGCGTCGGAAGGTTTGGCTGGGATCAAGCAATGCTCGCTGCACCAGGATGGCTTTCCCGGCTTTTGAGATAGGACGGGCCATCTGTTGGCCTGTCTCTGAAAAAAGCCTGGTGGCAAGTCTGTTGAATGACAGTACTTCGGCCATCATCAATCCGCCCGTTTGTCTACCGGTGATGTAACGGCGTTCCATATCGGCTTTCAGATACTCGGGAACGATAACGAACGCGCGGTGATCAGGCCATTCCAGATTTCTGTCGATGAGTTCCGCGAAGACGTGCTCAACCAGGACATCGGGGTCCGAGGAGTAAACAAGTTCAGGACGACACATATTCATACAGAAATTTATACCACTAGGAGAAAAAAACGCGTGACTCATCGACGAGTCGCGTCCGTTTGAGTTTGTCAAAATATTCAAGTAGCGCGATCGCGAATTTTCGTGTTGCCCCCAGGTGATCGCGAAAGTCGGCTAACGTGATTCCATTTTCTTTTTCGATCGTCTGCCTTACAATCTCCCAGGCCTCGTCGACACGGTCTTTGTGCATTAAAATTTGCGGTGTTAGGCGAACCAATGTCCCCTGGTCGATAAGCATGGAAATGAGTTGTTCACGGTTGACTTGTTTGGTGCTTTTCAGCGCGATATCGTCCAATCCGGGAGGAGTAAACCCTGACGCGAGAAACAGCGAATCCAATGCCACAATGGCGGCTTCTTCTTCCGCAGACAGCGTAACCTTGTAACCCTGAAGGCAGATAAGGCCGTCGTGGACGTCCACGATACCCCGGTCGCGCAAACGGTCTATGACAAGATCAGACAGCTGTAGTTCGGCTCGGGGAAGAAGACGTGTGCGCAGTTCCTCACGGCGCATGCCGTTTTCGAGTGGGCGGATGCTGTGGAATCGTTCGAGCACTCTGGCGGCTTTTAGTCCCAACAAATCAAGGGATTCACCGCTGATTGCAACACGTTCATTGAGGAGAATAACAGATCCATCATTGATTAACGTGTCGAGAAGATGTTTGCTATCCTCTTTTGCAATTCCAGCCCGGTAGTAAGCTGTTTTCAAAGATGCCAGTGTATTGCTTCCGTGCGAGACGGCGAGAGCTAGCCGAGCAGCCTTATCGTCTTCTGCCATGATAGAGAAGTCGTGTTGGTTAATATCGCGCTGTCGTCTGCGCCGCGCGGGCAACGGATCGACGATCATGCCACCGCCTACGGTCTCGAGCGGAGAATAGAAGCGAATGACAAAACGGTCGCCATATTTGGCGTAGGCTTCTTCTTCCAGGCGAAGCTGAGCGGATGCTGACTCTCCCGGTTCCAGGATGTCACAATCAAGGAGAACGACGCGGGCCAGAATCTCCCGGGCACCGTGGAATAGATGGACGCGCATATTGTTTGTGATCGGGAAGCGTGTGTGGGGAAGCGCCGTCAACTCGACATCAATTAATAAGGTTGGGTGAAGGCTTCCCGGTTCGGCGAGTGTGTGTCCTCGCTCGAGATCAGTTTTACGTAGGCCGGTTAGATTAAGGGCAACGCGTTGTCCCGGTTCGGCCAAATTCTCGTTTGTCTCATGGATCTGTATCCCTCGGATGCGAGCGGTCATATCACCCGGATAAACTTCAGCCTGATCGCCTAGTCTGACGGTTCCCTCTATCAGAGTGCCTGTCACGATCGTACCAAAACCACCGAGCGTGAAAACTCGATCTACAGGTAAGCGGAAAGGCAGATATTCATTGTGCAGGCTGATCTGTGCTATTTGTTCGAACAGCGTTTTGCGCAGTTCCTCTATCCCGTCGCCTGTTGTGCTCGACGTTCTCATAATGGGCGCATCTTCAAGAAAAGTACCGCGAATGTGATCTCGAATATCTTCTTCGACCAGTTCGACAAACTCTTCATCGGCGAGATCACATTTGGTGATGGCGATGATGCCTCTGGAGATGCCAAGTAGCGACAGAATGCCCAGGTGTTCTCGTGTCTGAGGCATGACGCCCTCATCTGCGGCGACGACGAGCAACGCGAGGTCAATACCGCCCGCTCCTGCCAGCATATTGCTAACGAAACGTTCATGGCCGGGGACATCGATTATGCCGCATCGAGAGCCATCGGGGAGGTCGAGCCAAGTAAACCCGAGTTCAATCGTGATACCGCGTTCTTTTTCTTCTGCAAGGCGGTCAGGGTCTCGATTTGTTAACGCAAAAATCAGTGATGATTTGCCGTGGTCTACATGCCCGGCGGTTCCGATGATGACATGATTCATGGTATGTCACCCTCCTTCCCGAATGCGTCAACCAGAGCAAAGGTGATCAGGCGTTCCTCTTCTTCAGAGACCGTTCGAAGATCAAGCAACACAACATCGTGCGAGGTCCGGCAGAGAATCGGTGGATCAAAGGCGCGAAGAGATGATTCGAGGGCTACAACGGATATACTTCCTGTGGTGTTTTCAGGTCTGATCGCCAAAGCCCAGGACGGAACACGCAGTTCAGGAGCAGAGCCTCCGCCGAGAATCATTTCGGACGGCTCAGGCTTTGCGGGGATACCATAACCTGAAAGCTCATCGGCCAATGTCTGTGTGCGGTCGCGAAGTGCATCCAGATCGCAGAGGGCCATAGAGAGGAGTGGGATGTGTTGTTTCGCGAGGTCCGGGTCAAGATAAAGCGCGAGTGTCGTTTCCAAGGCGATCAAAGTCATTTTATCGCATCGAAAAGCTCGCATCAGGGGGTGTGATCGCATTGCGGCAAGCGGCTTAGCCCGTCCGATGATGATACCCGCTTGAGGTCCGCCGACAAGCTTGTCTCCTGAAAAGCAGATAACATCAGCTCCGGAATCGACCGCCGATGCGACGGTTGGTTCATCGGGCATTAGGGAAGCGAGCGCGGATGAAATACAGCCACTTCCGAGGTCATAGATAAGGGGGAGGTTATACTTGTGTGCGAGGGACGCCAGTTCTTTCTCTTCAACCTCTTCTGTGAAACCGATAAGGCGAAAATTACTTGGGTGTACTTTGAGAAGCGCAGCGGTCGAATCACCAATCGCCTTTTCATAGTCGAACGAGTGCGTTTTATTGGTTGTCCCAACTTCGCGCAGAATGGCCTGACTTTCTTCCATAATATCGGGAATTCGGAACAAGCCGCCGATCTCAACAAGCTCTCCGCGTGAAACGATTACTTCTCGTCCACGGCAGAGTGACGAGAGCGCGAGCATGACAGCCGCCGCGTTGTTGTTTACAACGAGAGCTGCTTCGACATCAAACATACGGCACAGAAGTGCTTCAATTGATGTGGTTCGTTGCCCACGGCTGTTGTTCGCAAGGTCGAATTCAAGTGAGCAATAACCTTCAGCAGATCGTTTTACAGCGGCGAGAGCCTGCTTTGCGAGAGGCGCCCGGCCGAGGTTTGTGTGAAGAATTGCGCCTGTCGCGTTTATGACCTTTCGAATTCCGGGTTTAGCCTCATCGTCGAGTTTGCGGAGGACAGCCAGTGTGAGAATATTCTCTGTGAGCAAAGCATCGGTATCATGTGTCGTGTTGAGAGCCAATGCGTAGTCGATATAGATTGTGTCTGAGAGTATGTCGCTGTCTTGTGTTCCGAGGAGTATCTCCCTGGCGGCATCGAGGATTTTACGGACGGCATCCCTCACGGGAACGTAGCCTAACGTTTCCATGATCTTGTTTAACCGGATGTCTCGCAACAACTCATCCACTTTCGGCAAATCACGCGGGTTTTCGATCGATGTCATTGCTTTCACCTCTTCCATATGCAAGTCACACGTTCATCTTACCAAACGTTTATCTTCAAGGTGTGGAACTTATATGCTAATCGTTGGTAAAAATTTTGGTATATCGTCCATTTTCATCACAGTAAACACCTTCGGTATCATCGTCGGCCATGGGTACTTGATCGAAAGGGATGTAGAATCGAACAGCGGATCCGCAGGAAACCGAGAGTTTGCGAGGTGCGGGTATCATTTCCGCACGGTCGTCACCCATTTGTTGCAGTTTTCTGAGAAAGGAAATAGCGCCGTAGTGCGTATGAAAGGTTGCGACAAAAATCATGGTGTTTACCTCAAATATCAAATTTTCGTTTTGGGCTGAGGCATGGGATTCGTTTTAACTCCCTCGCCTGAAAATTATTTCGTAAAAACGATCTCATATTCGCCGTGTTGTTCGGTTAGTTGAATTTCGTGGCCGTTATTGCTGGCGTAACGAATGATATTTTGACGCGGCGTCTCGTCATCGATCAGCACAGTGAATGGGAATTCGTCTTCTAGCACTGCCCGTTTGACGAGCAGGACGGGCTCCGGACATGACAGGCCCCTGGCATCGATTGTTTTCATATGAGTTCTCACTTCTATCGCTTCGCTTATTGTTTTACAGTCGGCTTGATCTGTCTTTTTGTATAGACGAAGCCAATCGCAAGCATCACAAGTAATGCAGTGAGGATCGCAATTCGTCCGTTTGCAGTTGTGCCGCCTCCGGTGACAAGATTCGTTCCTTCTTGATATATGTCAGCTGCAGAGGCCAGATTGAAATTGTGACTGAAGGCGGCGCCCGCGAGGAATCCTAGCACGGTAATCGCGGAATCCACATTGCCCATCCCCGTGAGAACGAGTTGCCTCATCGGGCATCCTCCCAGTAACACGGATCCGAGTCCAACAACCACCATGCCGGCGATATTCCAAATCCATTGGCTGTGAGCGATCGGTTGATGATAGAAACCGACCTGGATATTGTTTGTTAGCAGGTTGTATAGGAGCGCGACTCCGAAGATCGCGACATTGCCCCAAAGTAAGTGCGGATCACGGATGATGAACAGGTCTCTGATGCCGCCTGACTGGCAGATGCGAGAGCGTTGCGCAAGTATGCCAATTGCGAACGATAAGCCGAGCGCTAACCAAATGGAAGCGTGCATCGATCCCGGACCGCTTTCAGAGAAAGCGAGAAGTGGGGATGCGATCGCAAGCATGACGAACAGCGGAATCTGTAAAGCAGGCAAGATCGCTCCTTCAAATGCGTTGAGTTTATGGGTTCGACCCAGTGAAAAGCCTTTGCGAAGGAACAACGCTCCGATATAAGTGCCAAGCACGAATCCGACCAGACCTATCCAGGCGTTGAGATCGCCTGCCGCCATCCGAAGGACCATGCGGAGTGGACAGCCCAAGAAGATTAGGGCGCCGATCATGACCATAAAGCCCAGGAAGAAACGGGTAAGCGGGGACGATCCGCCACGCGCGCGAAATTCGCGTGTCGCGAGCGATATTGTAAACGCTCCGAGTATGAGGCCGATAATCTCTGGCCGTGCGTATTGGACAGCACTTGCTGAATGGAGTTTGAGCGCTCCGGCTATATCACGCAGGAAGCAAGCGATACAAAATCCCATATTGGCAGGGTTTCCGTTAAGCATCAGAAAAACACCTGCGAATCCAAGGGCGGCACCTGTCAAAATAATGGCAATTTTATCTTTTTTATCCACGCGATTGATCTCCGTACTAACTATACGTAAACAGTGTACCCAAACTGGGCATCATTTTGCACACATCAACACGCTTGTAGTTGTAAGTTCAAATAATAAGGGTCTGGGACGAAATCCGGCGACGGTCGCTATGTAATCAGATAACCTTGATGGCCGTACCTTCTGCGGGCAGCACACGCCCGATTATCCACGCTACGTCTCCGCGTTCATGCAATGCACTTAAGTACGGTTCAACGTCTTGTTCCCGCATGGCAAGTAGGAGACCGCCGGACGTCTGCGGATCGAACATCAGATCGGTCATGGCAAGTGACACATCCTCCTCGAACACAACATGGTTTCCGACGAAAGAGCGGTTCCTGTAAGCTCCGGCCGGCAGAATGCCATCTCGAGCCATATCAAGCGCATGAGGAAGCAAAGGAACTCTCCGACTGTCGATCTCAAGAGTCACCGATGCTTTCCCCCCTGCCATCTCCTTTGCGTGTCCCAGAAGGCCAAACCCTGTTACATCGGTCGACGCAGAGACGTCGAGTGATATAGACGCCTCGAAAGCATTACGGTTGAGTTTCGCCATAGTCTCGACCATCAGGCTTAGTGTTTCTTTGTTGAGGAGATCAGCTTTGGCACCTGTTGAAAGCGCACCTGTCCCGATCGGTTTTGTCAGAACAAGGACGTCTCCTATGCGAGGCGTGTTGTTGCGGCGTATCTTATCCGGGTGGCAAAGTCCCATCACGGAGAGTCCGAACTTAGGTTCCTCGTCCTCGATGCTGTGGCCGCCTGCGACAACGACACCGGCTTCCATACATTTATCGGCTCCGCCTTCCAGAATTTTGCGGACAACCCCCATGTCAAGGCAGTTAGAAATGCACAGCAGGTTCAAAGCTGTTTTGGGTTCGGCTCCCATCGCATAAACATCGCTTATTGCGTTGGCTGCCGCAATGCGCCCAAAATCGTAGGGGTCATCAACAACCGGAGGAAAGAAATCGACCGTCTGTATGATGGCGATGTCCTTGGATACAACATAAACACAAGCATCGTCGTCGGATTCGTAGCCGATCAAGAGGTGCTCGTTAGTAAATTTGGGTAATCCCGAAAGAAGTTCAGAAAGGACCGCCGGTCCTAACTTTGCCCCTCAACCGCCTGCTTGGGTCATTTTTGTGAGACGTATATTTTCCTGAGACATGATCGCACCTCCTTGTCTACATCAATAAAGTTCCGCTGATTATCATATCATGCGCAACGCGCTGGTGATATAACGATCAATTAGATAATCAGCCCGCCGTAATAATCATCTTCTCCTTCGTCAGAATGGATATAATCCGAAAGAGTATACGGTGTTAAGATCCCTCTGTCGGTGACTACACCTGAAACGAGATGGGGCGGCGTTATGTCAAATGAAGGGTAGTATCCTTTGACTTCCGGTTTTGTGTTGCGTACACCGCGCGCCTCAAGAACAAAATCCGGATCGCGCTGCTCGATAGAGATATCCTGGATGGAAACCGTATCGGGTATACCTGTCACAAAGTATGGAATTCCGTAGTACTTTGCCACGATTGCGATCTGGAGCGTGCCGATTTTATTGACCACGTAGCCATCGCTCGTAATGGCATCCGCTGCGGTTGTAAAAAGATCGATGTGGTGGCGCGACATTACTTCCGCCGGCATATTGTCTGTAATAACAGTGACATCCGCACCCATTTCGGCCGCCACACTCGCAGTGAGACGAGCGCCCTGAAAGTAAGGGCGTGTTTCGGGGCAATATAATTTGAGATCGATTCCTTTTTCCTGGGCGGCACGGATCATTGTACCTACAATTGTTTCGCCGAAACAATTCGTCATAATAGTTGCTCGGTCAGGAAGAAGGGAGATTAGGTTTTCGCCGACACGTGACATGCGCTCGTAGCGACGCTCCAATGAATCAAAAGCCACCTCAAAGAGTGTCTGTGATACATCCGATTCACCTCGGTCAAATGCAGCTTTGGCCGCAATGAGCGCACCGCCTGTGACACGCCTCATCCGAGATTCGGTCGTTGGCCTGGCTGTCGACAGACGTTCAGCCGCTTCTTCAAGTGCCTGGAGCTGGCGTGCATCACTTTGTCCCCTGACGTGGTAGGCGGCAAGTGCCATCCCCATGCCTGCGGCTGTGTAGGGGCCGGCGCTCTGCGTAACCATCGCGGCAATGGCGTCAGCGACCTCCTCTGGTGTTCGACATTCAACGAATTGCACTTGGGTGGGATAAATGCGCCGGTCGAGGATGCGAACAACACCATCTTCATACCAGGCGATATTCTCGTAGCTAAGGAGAAAGCCAAGATCGTAGTCATGACGTTTTTGTTTGTCAGGTGCTGATGTTTTTGATTGCGTGAGTTCAGACATAGAGAGACCTCCGTTTATTCTGAATGAGTTTGGGGTGGTTTCGGTATGCGGAGATTAATAGCACGCGGGATGTTTGTAATCTGCCACATCGTTCTGGACCCGCCATACTCTCCGTCGACTGTAAAAGAAATGGGTTTATCAAAGGTGAAAACAGCTTGCCGCGCTCGTTTACGGATGATGGCGTCACCTGTTTTTCGCCTTAATAAAAGCGAAACAAGTTTCGCGATTTGCCCTACATTTTTAGGCGGTTTGACGAGAAGCACCTCGAAGACGCCGTCATCAAAAATGACGTTGTCTAGCCGTACCATTCCCCCGACAGAAAATGAATTCAAAACTCCGCCGAAAATGTATTCACCGGAATAATCTACGCCATCAAGAATGACGTTCGTTTTTACAGGACGTACGTCTTTGACCGACCAGATCCCAGTGACGACGTATGCGAAGTGTCCGAGCGCTTTTTTGAGTTCACGCCGTGTCGCGTAAGATGTCTCTGCGAAAGCACCGAAACTCGAAACATATGTGAAATGGTTTGGGAGTTTGTCGGCATCACCAGGGACGACTCCGTCGGGCAGATCATCCCTCATGATCGATGTACTGCCGGACACCTGACCGATATCGATGGCAAAGGAGGAGCCGTGGAGCATGTCGTGTGCGGCCTTGACCGGATTATATGACAGCTTATACGTTTGTGCGACGTCGCATGTTGAGCCAATCGGCAAAAATCCGACATCAGGGGGAGATTCGAGTCGCATGAGACCCGAGACTACTTCAGACAGAGTACCGTCCCCTCCGCAGGCAACCACAAGGTCATAAAGCGCGCCCTCATTGAATGCGATGTCGCAGGCGTCGCCAATGCCTGTGGTAAAAGTTTCCTGTACGTTGGCGCCTGAGCGCCGCAACTCTTCGCACAATAATTTTGCTGGTTTTGTCGCACCTGAACGACCAGCATGTGGATTGATAATTGCGAGAATATTTCCGAGCGTATGACTCATGTCCGTATCATAACATGGGCGGTCTTTTAAGAGCTTTAAAATGTGTGATAGTGAATCATTTTCCCCATGTGTTCCAGTGAATTCATGATGGATCGCAGAGCATCGCGGCGTGGCTTGATCCCAAGCTGGCGAAAGAAGGTCATACGGTGCGCTTCATTCCTTGCGGTGCCTTCGTAGATATCGATGACGTCGG
>LFTF01000071.1:30430-31899 GCA_001512945.1 Clostridiales bacterium DTU023
CCTTTCATGGCATATCGGGGAGGGGAACTGAACCCGTCACCCTCGGAGATAAGCGACAGTCTTACGCTGAGTTCGCGCGCTAAAATCCCGCTGGTCGACGAACCGCAGATAATACGGACGCCCTTTGCATTACGGAATGATTGAGCGAATTCTTCGTCAAGACCGCGCGAAGACGGAGGTCCGGAAAACAAACTGAGATGTCTGGCCTTAACTGTTTTGATCATTATGATTGTTGAATCGTCTCCGTGGTAGCCTCCCGAAAGAATTCGGCAGCGCTCGACAAGGCAATCAAGTATTTGGTCGTCCGGATTGTCCCTGCTGCACACCTGGATGTATGATGCGACACCCTCTTCATTCCATCCGAGAGGATAGGTGCAGCCGAGGCCGGCCTGGCTGATGCCGTCGCTAAACAGAAACAGTACATCGCCTTCGTCGAGGTCGAACTTCGTTTCTCCGAAAATATCTCCGCCAACGTTGTATTGATGAGGTTCCAGTACTTGGGTGACTTTGCCGCGCCTCAGAATTGCCTTGGGCGATTCGTAGGTGTACAAGAGTACATTGCCGTGACGCGTCAACATGAGGGCGGTGAAGGCCGTGAACGGGGAACGCGTATTTTTCGCTCGATTCATATCTGACGCCATTGTTTCACACGCTTCACTGATGGAGATTCCCTCGCGGATCATCCGGGCCCAGCGGCCGGAGCTTCCGATGGCGGCAAGATTCGCGTAAACTCCCGAACCGATCCCGTCGAAAATGGCATAGTAGTAAGAATCCTTGAAACTGAATGCGGCGATGTGATCACCACACAGGTCATGGCCGTCTTTGTTATGCTGTCGGATTTGAACGTCGTAGTGCAACATAGATTATGTTTTCTCTTCGTAGAGGTCGATCATGCGTTTGACGAGCGCCTCGCTCTCTGCGGTGCTTTCGCCGAGGTATTGCGCGATGTTCTGCGCAAACTCAATCTGATGGTGCAAAAGTTCTTTTGCCTGGTTGACCGTCTGTTCGCGGATGAGACCCATCTGGTTGTTGTCGAGTTTGATCTTCGACAGGTTTAAATAAAACCCGATGTATTGATTCTTGTCCTCGGAACAGAATACAATCTCATGGTAGCGTTTTCCGTACTTTGTACGGACGGCCTCTATCTCATTCCCGGAACCTCTCGCGGCTTCTTCGTAGCTTTCCCCATCAATCAGATAGCTGATCTCTCGCCCGATTACGAGATCGGTGCAAAGAAACATGTCACGGAATGCGGGATTCATTTGGTCGATGTGCAGGTCCTCGTCGAGAACAACAATTCCCACTGGAGAGAGCTCGATAATGTGATCGAGCTTGCGCTCGGCAAGTCGCCTCATTTGAGGGATACACATGGACGCTTCAGCCAAACCGAGTGAGACGGCAGCAGCCTTCTCACGACAGTTCCTATAACCGCAGGCGCCGCAGTTTAGCCGTTCACTCTCATCAGCCTT
>LFTF01000028.1:0-489 GCA_001512945.1 Clostridiales bacterium DTU023
TTTTCTAGAAGATTATAACCGTACCCTAGAAGCCCTCCATAGGTTGATACTCTAGTGCCCGCAGCACCCAACCCTCCGCCTTCTCCATTTTCAGGGGATGTAGGCTCTAAAGAACTCATAGTCCCATTTAATTCCCCTTTCTTATCGGAAGTTTTACACGATACAAGACATGATAACAACAGTAGCATCGCAAGCAGTAGCGATATAGATTTGATTAAATAACTCTTCATTATTCTTTCTCCTATAGATAATTTCCTGGTGCAGAGCATTTCTATACTGCCAACTTGTTTGTTACCCCCGATCAATATGTGTTAGTACCACGTAGCCCTTCCCACAAGGCAAGATTTTATACATGATGATAACCGAATATTTAAAAATCTGTATATTTACCCTATCATATAAATACTATTTTTGTCGGGCAATGAAATTTGGGAATTAACCCCCTGCCCTCAGCCAGGTGAGCTTATCTGCCTCATCGCTTATATCTTG
>LFTF01000028.1:600-5335 GCA_001512945.1 Clostridiales bacterium DTU023
CAGCTATTACTGGAACTGTTAGCCTCCAAGGACTATTTTTAATTTTACTATCTTCCTCTGAGTCAATCCCAATATGTCGATGCAATTTTGCTGTTATTACTTACACAGGGCGTATTTACTCTGTCATCATCCGCTCTTACGTCTATAATAGTTAACAAGACCATAAATCTGCCAAGGAGACAACCCGATTTGAGACATATCAAAATTCTACACTGTGCGGACCTTCATCTCGGTTCTGAGCTTTCAGACATACCAATAAGAGCTCAGGAGCGCAAACAGGAACTGTTGCGGACTTTTCGTAAGATCGTAACAATCTGTAATGATGAAAATGTTGATCTGCTTTTAATCGCGGGGGATCTATTCGAGGGCTCCAATATCGATCCTCAAACGGTTCAATCTGTAAAAGACTATCTGCATGAACTCGATCATACGATCACCGTAATTGCGCCGGGCAATCATGACTATGTGTCGATCGATTCACCGCTAGCTGACGATGACTGGCCGGAACAAACCATTGTTTTGGGGGACGGCCCGCAAAGGGCAATTTTTGCCGATCGAGGCTTCGCGATTTACGGCGCAGGTTTCAGATCCACCTATGTAGATCAACCGTTACTGCCTCAATTGCCAGAGGCGGATCTTGATCTGATTAATATCTGTGTGTTGCACGGCGATCTGGTATCAGAAGGCGGAACCAGTCGATACAACCCCGTCACCGAGCGTCAACTGGCTGCCAGCGGTTATGATTACGTGGCGCTCGGCCATATTCATAAACGTTCGCCGGTATATAAAGTAAGCCAGACGTCATATGCTTATCCGGGCTGTCCCGATGGTCGCGGATTTGACGAACTAGATGAAAAAGGCGTTTATATCGGAACGGTTGGCAAGCACAATGTCGACCTCACCTTCCGCAATATATGTAGCCGTATGTATCTGGCAGTAGAAGCAGATATTTCAGACTGCTCGTCTGAACCCGAAATCGTGCGAACTATTATCAGTAGATTAGAAGAGCTTTACGGATCGGAATACAAAAATAACTACTATAAAATCATTCTCCTGGGGAGTGTCTCAGAAAATTTCACGCTTCCCCTGCAAACAATTCAAGACAACCTGAATGAACGCCTCTATTTTGCAAAACTAATCGATAACACCCGCATTGCAATTGATCTTGAAGAAGTAGCGACCGAAAATTCTCTCAAAGGAATATTTGTCAGAAAGATGATGGAGCGAATCGAAGAACAGACGGCTAATGACAACCTGCCTGGGGCCAATCAACTGACTAAAGCGCTTGAATGGGGCTTGCGCGCTTTTGAAAGCGAGGTACAGCTCATTGATTATTAAGCGTATACATATTGATAATTTCGGCAAGTTCAGCAATTACGATTTGGATTTGGATAACGAATTTACTGTCCTGTACGGCAAAAATGAAGATGGCAAGAGCACGTTGATGGCTTTTATCCAGATGATGTTTTATGGATACAAAGGACGTGTTAGAGATATTTCGAGAAATCCGCGCAAACGGTATATGCCATGGAACGGGCAAGAAATGAAAGGTTTTATCGAGTTTGAAGCATTGGGTGCCAATTACCGCCTTGAACGAAGCTTTGGCTTGAGCAATACAACCGATAAAATCAGCGCATGGAATCTGGACAAAGGGGAACAAGTAAACCTGCCACGCAGCAAGGACCCCGGCCAAGTGTACTTCCAAATGGATGCTGATGCTTTTGATAAAAGCGTTTTTATCGGACAAAGCGGCAGTATCATCTGCGACGAGGAAGGGAGTGGAGAAATAACGAATCGCTTACTCAACCTCGTAACCACAGGCAAAGAGGACATATCTCACAAAAAGGTTGAACAGCGATTGCAAGTTGCCCAGGAGGCTATGGTTTCCAGAAGTAAAAGCAAAGGCACACTTGTCGATCAACGCAACAAACTCGCACAACTGCAATCTCAAAAATATGTAGCTGAACAAGATGAATTGGATAAAGCGGCAATTCTTGACAAAATTAATCACATGGCTGTGGAACGCAACAGTTTAGAACAAGAAAAGAAGCAGCTGGAAGAGAGCATTCGGATTTTCGATCTGCTTAACGAGAAAAGCGCCTATGAAGAAGCCCTGAAACAAAAAACGATCTTGACAAATCTAATCATTACGCAAAAACAGCGCAAGGCAGAATTGCTTCGTGAGGGAATAGTGCTGGATCAAACATACCTTGCAAATACTGACAAGTTGATCAATGACTTGGAACGACTGGAACGCAGTGAGCGGGAAGCCAATTCCGAACTGGACAATGCGGAGATTTCACGCGCATCTTTGCTCGAAACTAAGATTCAAGCGATCCCCGCAGGTACTGTCGACAGTTTAAAGGCTCAGCAAAAATCGTCTCATGAACTACAGCTTCGCATGAACGCTCGGCAAGAAGAGATCGATCGGGTAGAAGCATTCTTAGCATTGGAAAAAGAGCTCAATGATCTTAGAAGCGAGCTGCAAGAACTAAATCGCGAGTATGGGCTGGCTGATCAAAATGCCAAAGCTCAGGCTGACATTAATCGAGAACAAAACGGAGCCATTGCACTTTCTCGTGATCTACTCAGAAAATCGCGTCAGCATACCACTGATATTCAGCGCGATATCTACGGCACCGAGGCTTCTTTAGCCGGATTTAAGACGGCAAAACAATCATTGACTGAAACTTATGAGGGGCGTATAGAATACACCCGCGAAGGACTAGCTGAGGCGAGCAAACCTAAAGAAGTGCAGGTTGAGACAGTAGCTGGCAAGGTGATCGGCGCTCCTCTGGTAGTAGCTGTGTTGATAATGGGGGCGAGCATCGCGCTTGGCATTACAGTTGACCCGCTGCTTTACCTACTCGCTCTGGTCGCGATTATTCCTCTTTTCAGAGCGTTGCGCCCTGCACCGCCTCGACTAATAAGAAAAACACAAATAGATAACCAGTTAATCGAGCAACTCACAGAGAAACTTGAACAACAGCAGGATGAATACGCAACCAAGTTAACGCAAGCACAAGAAGAAATCACAAAGTCCCAGCAAGCTCTGGACTCGCTCAAAGCTCTGTTTGAACAAGCAACTGCCAAGGACAAAGAAACTGAGAGTGCGATTGAACTTAAGAGCTTATCGGTTAAAGCGGCAGAAAATGATTACAATGAGCAGCTCAGGCAGCGCGAGCGAACCGCAACACTTAAGGAATCACTAGAAAAGCAGATTGCGATCAAAACAGATAAGCAAAAGGAGTTCCAGGTACTCACCGAAACTAACTCCGAGGCTCCCGTTCGACCCACTGAATTGAACGAAACGCTGGAACATCTTAGATATGAGCAAAAAGATGACGAGATAGCGAAAAATCAAATCAAATCCACATTGGTCGCTAACATTGAAGAGTTGGGAGCGGTTGATCTAGATCAGTTATACGAACTTGATCGTGCTTGGCACCTCCACAACGAAAAACTCAAAAACCAACATGAAACTGTTGAAAAATCTTTGTCAAAGGTAAAGCAAATTTCAGAACAGCATAACTCTGTTTATAAAGATCTGTTGGAGACGGTCTCTTATTTCAAGCAGGTTAGCGATAAGCAAAGTGCACAGGACGCTCTCGATCTGCTACGCGGGCTCCTAATCGATGTTGAGCACAGCGAAATAGCCATCAAGACTTATAGTGAAAAACAAAGTAATTTGGAAAAATCTCATTCCGCTGACGAACTCAAAATACAAGTAAATAAACTGCAACACGATATCGATCAACTGGCTCCGGAGGGACTGCCGCAGTCGATAGATGAGAAGCAGTTAGAAGCTGTTCGTGCAAATATCAGCGTTCTTCGTGCAACTATTGCGGAACAGGGTGAACAGATCGCATCTCAAGAAGCTTCGATGCGCGAAAAATATCGACAGAAAAAAAATATTAGTCAAATCGAAAATGAAATCGAGCAGGTTCGCGCCATACTTGCCAAACAGGAAGACGATTATGCGGCACTGCTTGAAGCAAGCAAGGTGCTTGAGGAATCGTTCGCTGAACTTCAGAAGAATTTCGGACCACTGGTAAATGATAAGACAGCCGAGATATTCAGCCACCTCACGGATGGCAAATATGACAAGGTTAAAGTGTCCCGCAATTTTGACATAATGATTGAAGACAGCGAAGACAACCGCTTGCGTGAGTGGAGTTTTCTCAGCAGTGGCACCGTTGACCAAGCGTATCTCTCTTTGCGTATGGCCATCGCCGAACTGGTGACAGCTGAGCATGAATCATTGCCCTTGCTTTTGGATGACGTCTTTTCGCAGTATGATGACGAACGGGCACTACATGGTCTGAAGTTTATGGCACAGTACCGATTCACAAAAAATCCGCCTCTGCAGATCTTGCTGTTTACATGTCATCTTCGAATCAGGCACTGGGCTGAGAATGAGCTCACGGATGTCCAAGTTAAGACCATTGTATGAGCTTGCGTTATTGTTTTCCCTGTATAGATGATGGGATTCGTATTATTGTGGAGTATGTAAGAAGTAAATAAATATTTGGAGGAATGAAATGATCATGCAAAGCGAACGCCGTCAAATAATCGAGTACGGCAAATTATTAATCGCAGAAGGGTTGACCAAGGGCACGGGCGGAAATTTGAGCGTCTGGAATTCGGAACAGAATCTGATGGCGATCACACCCAGCGGGATCCCTTATGTAGAGATAACTGAAAGCCAGATTGTTGTGATGGATGTCGAAACAGG
>LFTF01000028.1:5364-7352 GCA_001512945.1 Clostridiales bacterium DTU023
CAGGATCTGCCTGCGCTCCACTATCTCGTCGCTTATGCAGGTATTGATGTCCGATGCGCGGAGTATGCGACATACGGCACAGTACAGCTTGCTAAAAATGCTTTTGAAGCCATGAAGGATCGCAAAGCATGTTTGCTCGCCAATCACGGATTGTTGGCCGGGGGCACTGACCTAAATCATGCTTATAACGTGACTGAAGAAATTGAATTCTGCTGCGAGCTGTATTGTCGCACCAAGGCAATGGGGGAGCCTGTCATTCTGGATAAGGCTGAAATGGAACTCATGGTTGAGCGGTTCCAGAACTACGGGAAGCGGATGGAAGAACACGAATCAATTTAAAAGGCGAGTTTGTGACAACCACAACAGAAAACAACAACGCATGAATGATAGGGACGGGTGAATTTTCTTCACCCGTCATACATTACGGACATTTTAGAGAATAAAAGATATCGCAATAACGAGCAGATTACTTAATAATGTACCGATCAAGTAATATTCCGAAAAGACCGGATCCTTTGATATTTTGTCATATCTTGCAATGGACTTTGCGGTAAGAACCAGACCGATCGCAGCATATTGATTCAACGAAATCAAAATAAGTGTGATCGTTCTTTCCAGTGTTCCAATCAACCGGCCTGCTTTTTTATCTGACGTGTCAGGGTTGTCATCTTGATCGGTTTTATACATCATCAGAACTCGGGAAACTACAAAATTGGCCGGTTTGTGGATCGCCAATAACGCAACCGACCAGTTCATGACCGATACGGCAGAAACTCCCAATGTTTCAAAAGCTCGCGCAGCAACCGGATGAACGACCAGAACATTCCCGCGCATTACAAACAAATAGGCTATGAAAACTATACTCAACAGATGCAGAATCTGGTCAGCAAAAAACAAATTACGTTCAAACCGATCAGTTGAACAGATTCTCTTTTTTCTCGCTGAAACATATATATATTTAAGGTAATCAATCGCCAGATGAGCTGCTGCGGCTATGCTAACGAACACAGCTACTTGCGTTGACATCACAGGGATAGCAACAACCAGGGCGACTACCCAATAGCACAGGGCATGAAAGAAGACCCATTTGATGTGTTTGTTCTTTTTTTGTGCAACAGAGTCTGTTTGCGTATAATAATCGCCCAGGATATGACCTAGCAACATAAGTACAAAGATCTCTTTAAACATCTTGTCTCCTTATTTCGCTCAAGATCGCTTTTACGCTACTTAAAGCCTCTTGATACGAGTAATAGTTGCCGTTGGCAAGGTTCTTTTGGACCGATGACTGTGTAATACCCAGCCTTTGTGCTGCGTTTGTCTGACTGTCTTGATGCTCTAGCATATCCCATATGGTTTGTCGCTGCCGGTCACTCCAAGAGTGTTTTATGACGGCCATTAATGATAATACCGTGTTGACTAAGTCCTCTGCCGCTTGTTGTCCGTCCTCTACGCCTAGTCGGATATCCGCCTCAATCGATTGGTTACGCCGCTCATTTTGTTTTAGAAATTCGATCGCCTCCCTTGCCTTGTGGTAGCATGAGCCGTCTGCGCCAATGGCTAACTCAGGGTCTATGTCTGTGCTTATCTCGCCAACACCTATTCCGAATCTAATGCGTACCGGATACATCGTTCGTTCGACTTCCCCGATGATCGACATGATATTGGCCCCACTGTATAACAAGCCCTGGAACTCATCACCCAATGTAATCGTCAGCTTAGAAGCAATGTTTTCGAGATATTTACTATTGATTTTGAAAAGCACACTTTTTAGTTTTTCTTGAACAGCATCTCTGTTTTTAATAGTTTTAGAATCCTTCATATCGCCAATTAGGGCAATATACGGATTGTAGTGTAAGCGAAATAACATAGGGATTCCTCCTCTCAGACAAGGACTAGTATAAAGCATTTAAGTGAATAATCAAAATTTATTCATCTGGGAGGTTGTATTTGTTAATTATTCGCTTAAAATTGCACGAACAGTTCACTTG
>LFTF01000123.1:0-8367 GCA_001512945.1 Clostridiales bacterium DTU023
AAAAGCCCTCGTCCTCACAAGGAGCGGGGGCTTTTTTTTGCTTGATATCCAAGCGATTAGTGTCGGATAATTTTCTTTGCTGTCGTCTTTGGGAATTCGCTGTCACGCAGTTCGATCGTTCGCACCGCTTTATAATTCACAAGCTCACGGTTGACTTCGCGCACCACCAGATCAATCTTCGCCTTGATCCGCTCGTCTGTCAGCGGCAAACCCCTCAGTTCCGGATCCTCGTCGACGGTTTCGCGGTCAGGGAAGATCTCCGCGTGGACGATGCTGTCCCCTTCTTTTCTCTCTTTGCCGGATACTACGACTTCCGCGATCAGAGGATGCTGCTGCAAAACAAATTCAATCTCTTCGGGGAAGATATTCTTGCCGTTTTTCGTGACGATTATATTTGACTTGCGCCCTGTGATGATAACAAACTGATCTTCATCGAGGTAACCGTAATCACCTGTATGAAAGAACCCTTCGTCATCGATGGCTTCACGCGTCGCCTCTTCGTTTTTGTAATATCCGAGCATGACATTATCTCCGCGTCCCAAGATCTCACCGATACCGTTCTCGTCCGGGTTGAGAATTTTCACGTCGACACCGGGGAGCGGTTGTCCCGCCGAAAGATTATTGAAGAAGTGCGTACGGTTTAACGCAAGGATCGGAGCGCATTCGGTTAACCCATACCCTTGGAGGCAATGGAAACCCATATCTTGCATACTCTCTAGAAGTTCAGGCGCAATGGCAGCTCCACCCGAGATCAACATACGCAGGTTCCCGCCGAAATTTTCGTGAACGCTGTCAAAAATCTTTCTTCGAAGATCGATTTTCACTTTGCGAAGGCCTTTTGTAAGCGTCAACCCGAACTTGAACTTCTTCTCTAGTTTGGGATCAGACTTGACCTTCTTCATAATTCCACGATGAAACGCTTCCATCATCAGCGGCACGACCAACACCATGGTCGGTTTGGCCTCCTGCATATTGGGTACGATGTAGCGCAACCCCTCACAAACTGCCACACAGCAACCACGATACATCTGGCACAGATAACCGCATGTGCATTCATATGTGTGATGGATCGGCAAAACAGATAGAAACACATCATTTTCATCGATGTAGGTCATCTGACACATGCCCATCAGGTTTTTGCAGATGTTTTTATGACTCAACATGACGCCCTTGGGATTAGCCGTTGTCCCCGATGTGAACAACAGAATCTGCATCGCCTCCGGGTCGATCGGCAATGTATCGTAATCGAGATCGCCTTGCTCGCGGAAGTTTGCGCCGTCTTTAAGAATGTCCCAGAAATAGAGATCCGCCTCATTGTCTTCAGGCAAATCAAAATTGACGAAGTGCTTTACGCCGGGTACCTGATCGCGGATGCTGTCAATGACATCTTTTTTACTTTTTGAGAATAAAAGAACATCGGCTTCAGAACTCTTCACGAGATTGACCACTTCTTTCGCGGGCTGCTCTTTATCGAGGGGAACGACAACCGCCAAACCGTTGACGACGGCCATATAGGTGACATACCACTCATAGCGCGTCTCGGCATAAATGGCAACACGGCTTCCGGCCGTTACACCAAGATGCATCAATCCCGTTCCCAAAGCACGCACATCGGACGCGTACTGCTTGAATGTGACGGGCACATACGGTCTTTTGCGGTCGATCTTGAGATTTTTCGCCTCTTCCGAGCGCGGCATGACTTGTCGCGTCGCGATCGGATCTTTCAGCAGATAGGCGTTGCGATCGCCGTAAAGCTCTTCACTTTGCAAGAGCATATCGCGCAGATCTCGGATCTCACGCACCTTCTCCAGCGGGTAACGATAAATATTATTATTCACGGGTAACCTCCCATTCAATGCTTTTCAGCTATTGCGCTATTTTACGGTGTCAGCTCGGTGAGGTCAAGAAACAAACTGTGAACAAACGAACCGGCGAAATTATGATTTCTAGTCAAAGTAAGAGATTCTTATCACAAATCAATGACTTTGATCTATAAATCAGGTATTGCTTGCTTGTAAGAAGTATTTCAATATGGAAGCTTACTATAAGGATCCTGATGAGGCCAGACGCCATGCACTAACCCAAAGGGTAGATCGCATGACAAGCAGGAGATTTTCAGATGTGAAGACGCAATAGCGCGTCAACCGTATCAAGGATCACGTTCATAGTGAATGTCTAAACCAACTCACCATGGCGGAACAAGTCAATATTTATCACGAATCAAACGATACAAAAAAGAAAAGAGGACGGTGTTAAAAACCATCCTCCATTCTGTAGATAAGCGCGAATACGTTCCTAAAGAAAGCGAGTTCAACGCTTCGTGTTGTGGTGGAGACGAAGGGGATCGAACCCTCTACCTCTTGAATGCCATTCAAGCGCTCTCCCAAATGAGCTACGTCCCCAAGGCTTGATCAAATTAGCACATGCGTTGAAGTGATGTCAAGCGAATAGCGCTGACAGCTATTCGAACTGCCTGCCTTCCGGCTCTCGGATTTGGTAAAATGACATTGTTACCATATCACCATCACCGAGGAGGTTTACCATATGGACTTTAAACAACTTGCAACCGATCGCTATTCATGCCGCAAATTCAGCGACCGCGAGGTCGATGAACAGACGATCAATCATCTGCTTGAGATCCAGCGACTTGCCCCTACGGCGTGCAATAAACAAGCACAGCGCATTTATATTTTAAAAGGTGAAAAAGGCCGCGAGACCATTGCCAACGCGACACCTCACACGTTTGGAGCCAATCTTTTCTTTGTCGTTTGTTACGACCGGGACGACTGCTGGGTAAGAAGATGTGATGGCTTTGCTGGGGGTTCAATGGATGCCGTCATCGCCGGTTGTCACCTCGATTTGGCGATCGCCGAACATGGTCTTGGGACATGCTGGGTTGGGGATTTTGATCCGGTTAAGCTCACCGAGGCGATGAAGCTGCCGGACAACCACATCCCCATGGTCATATTCCCAATCGGATATCCCGCGAAGGATGCACGCCCTTCACGCCAGCATTTCGACCGTAAACCGTTAGAACACACAGTAATCGACCCTTCATGACACAAAACACACTAAAAGAAGAAATGTCTGTGCCGAAAGACGCTTTGCACGGATACGATCCCGATTCGATGTCGGGGCAAGACCGTAAAAAGGCAGGGCTGATAGCCGCCGTCATCGGTCTTTTAATGAACGTCGTACTCGCCGCGATCAAACTGTTGATTGGCACGTTGTCGGGCAGTATTGCCATCTCTGCTGACGGCTGGAACAACCTCACGGATTCTTTCAGTTCTGTTGTCTCGATCATCTCGATTCGATTAGCCGCCAAACCGGCCGATAATAAACACCCATTTGGCTATGCACGGTTTGAATACATCGCCTCTTCTATCATCGCGCTTGGCATGCTCACCGTAGCGGTTCAGGTAGGCTACCGCTCTATTTTGCGAATTATCCGACCTGAATCACTCGAGACAAGTTTATGGGTATTCGGAGCCCTGGTATTTTCAATCGCAGTCAAACTGATTCAGTATTTTTATTACCGCAACAAGGGACGCAAGCTTGTATCCCCTGTTTTTATCGCCGCGTCTAAGGACAGTCTGTCAGATGTTTTCGCAACCTCCGGTGTTCTCTTTTCAACCATTCTGTTTGCTTGGTTCGGCATCAACATTGACGGTATGACAGGAATTTTCATCAGCCTTCTGATTGCATGGTCTGCCATCGGCATCATGCTTAATACGGCGACACTTCTCATCGGAGGCAAACCCTCTTCTGAATTGACTTCACTGATTCGCAAGATAATTCTAGAAACAGACGACCGAATTCTTGATGTGCACGATCTGATTGTCCATGACTATGGCCCGGGCAGTGTCTTCGCCACCGCGCACGTCGAACTCGATAGTCGGGAGAGTTTCCTTGAAGCGCACCTTCTCGTTGACTACATCGAAAGAAAATTGCTCCGCGAATACGATGTTCAGCTACTCCTGCACGCCGATCCGTCTGACCTCGAAGACGCGGAGCATGAATCGATTCGAACTAAACTGGAGGAGGTCGCGTCCGCCATTGTCCCCGAATCCACTATTCACGGCCTTCATCTCTTCGCCTCAAACGAAGGGACGAAGGTAGCGGCATTCGATGTTCAGATTTTCGACAAACTTCCCGTCAGCGAAGCGGAATTCTTCGCATCGTTCCGTGAAAAGATGGCCTTATACGACAGTGAACTGGTCTTGTGGATCACCCTGAACCAGGGATTCACTAGTGTGATTTCTGATGATCAGCCAAATCTTCATGTAACAACCCACAACTGACATTTCAATTTTGCCTGAGAGTTATATTGCCGATTTAATTGCATTGCCGTTGGCCCTGTTGTTACAATGAGACCAAGCCACTAGTATTATCGAACAACCGGAACGGAATCGAGGGAATATCGGATGAAGAAATTCTTATCGGGAAACGAAGCGGTCGCGCGTGGACTGTTTGAAGCCGGCGTGCAAGTCGGCAGCGCCTATCCCGGAACCCCCAGCACAGAAATCTTTGAAACCTTAAACCAATATGAGGGCATCTACCACGAGTGGGCTCCCAATGAGAAAGTGGCCCTCGAGGTAGCCTATGGGGCATCCATCGCGGGGGTGCGTTCCGTCGCCGCCATGAAACATGTTGGCCTCAATGTGGCGGCTGACCCTATGTTTACCGCTGCTTACAACGGCGTGGGACGTGGTTTTGTTATCATTTCCGCGGATGATCCCGGTATGCATTCCTCCCAAAACGAGCAGGACAACCGACACTACGCGCGAGCGGCCAAAATCCCGATGTTTGAGCCGGCTGACAGCCAGGACGCGCTCGACATGATGCGAGAGGCCTACGATGTTTCGGAGATGTACGATATCCCGGTCCTCTATCGCATGACGACACGCGTCTGTCACGCGAGATGCCTGGTAACTGAAAACGATCCTCTAACCCCCGAGCCTCTGGCTTATACACGTAACGCGAAAAAATACATCGCCGCACCCGCCCATGCCGTAGTACATCGCATGGAACTTGAAGAGAAGGTCCAAAAACTCGCCGCGTACTCTGAAACATGTCGCTTCAATAAAATGGATATTCGAGGCAACGAAATCGGCGTTGTGACTGCGGGAGGCGCGTCGCTTATCGCGCGAGAAGTCTTCCCTGAAGACACGTCTTTTTTAACACTCGGATTCACCTGGCCCCTCCCCCTCAAGCTTATCCGGGAGTTCGCAAAACAAGTGGAGACGCTCTACGTTGTCGAAGAGCTCGACCCATTCATGGAAGATCAGATCAAGGCGGCGGGCATCGAGTGCATCGGCAAAGATGTGATTCCCCGCATGTATGAATTGAACCCAACGATCCTAAAAGAGGCGCTGACCGGCGAACCCACTCCCCTCAAAACGGTTGAGGCGAAGGTCGTTCCTCGACCACCTGTCTTGTGCCCGGGCTGTCCACACCGCGGATTCTTTTATACGCTGTCAAGTCGCAAAGACACGATCATAGCAGCTGACATCGGTTGCTATACGCTGGGCGGATTGGCGCCGTTGTCGGCAATCGATACAGTTGTTTGTATGGGCGCCGGCTTTACTGTTGCCATGGGCATGGCGAAAGCCTTTGAGAAAACTGGTGATAAAAAGACAGTCTTCGGTGTGATGGGAGACTCGACGTTCTTTCACAGCGGCATCACAGGAGCTATTGAGATCTTGTACAACAAGGGCAATGTCATTCCCGTCGTCCTCGATAACAGCACAACGAGCATGACCGGCCAACAAGATAACCCCGGCACCGGCTACACCTTGATGGGACAGATCGCGGATGTTATTTCAATTGAAGCCATGTTTGGAGCGATCGGCTACAAAAAAGTATTCACCGTGGATCCGCAAGATCTCAAGGCGATGAAGCAAACCATTGACGAGGCCATCGCGTGCGAAGAACGCTGCGCTATTGTGGTGAGACGACCGTGTGTTCTGATCAAGCGCATACAACACGAACAGGCGCTTTGCAGGGTCGACCGCGATCTGTGCAGAAGCTGCCGGCGTTGTCTCTCCGTCGGATGTCCTGCCATATTCTTTGTGGACGGCAAGTCCATGATCGATCCCAACCTGTGTGTGGGATGCACGGTCTGCCTGCAGGTCTGTCCTTTCGATGCGATTGTAAAAGAGTGAACGATATGACTATGAATAATGTAAAAACAATTCTCTTAGCCGGTGTGGGCGGTCAGGGCACCATCCTTGTCAGCCGAATCCTGACGCATGCGTTAATCACAGCCGGTTTTGATGTGAAAATGAGTGAAATTCACGGGATGGCGCAAAGGGGCGGCAGTGTTTCGACCACCGTGCGTTACGGCGACAAGGTTGATTCACCGCTGGTCGGTAAGGGCGCGGCCGATGTCCTGGTCTCCTTTGAACTGATGGAGGCTGTGAGGTGGAGCGACTGGCTAAAACCTGACGGTGTCATCGTTGTCAACGACTATAAGATCAGGCCGCTCCCCGTCGCCTCCGGTGTCGCGGACTATCCGGATAATTATCTCTCGGCACTGAATGAACAGTTCCGCGTCGTTGCGTTTGACGCAGGCGGAAAAGCTGAAGAACTCGGCAATGCCCGTGTCATGAACGTGATCATGCTAGGCGCCATGGTGGAAGCATTCGCGATGGATGCGTTCGATTGGGACGGCGCCTTAAAAAAACATGTGCCGCCGAAATTCCTCGAGATTAACCGCAAGGCGTTCGAAACGGGCCGCATGCTGGCCCGCAAGTCTTCGTAAGTTTTCTACAAACACGGCGAAGACGTATCGAGAAAGGACTGATTATGTCAAACAAGGATTGTCCCGATTATTGCTCGAGTCGTGCGCTCGCTTACGGAAGGCAGACATCTGCCATTCGCTCACTGTTTGAATATGGCAAACAAAAGTCTCGTGAAGTCGGATGTGAGTGCGTCTATGACTTTAGCATCGGAAACCCCAGTGTACCGCCGCCTCGTCAAGTCGATGAGGCGTTTCATTGTCTGCTCGAGGAACATGACGCGCTTAAACTTCACGGCTATACGAGCGCGCCGGGTGACCCGGCTGTACGCCGGGCAATCGCGGATCAGCTGAACCGGGATTACGGCATAGGCTGCGACGAGACAAATCTCTATCTTACCTGCGGAGCTGCGGCGGCGTTGTCCTCGACTTTCCGTGCTTTGACACTTTGTGATCAAAACAATGAATTCATTGTATTGGCCCCCTATTTCCCGGAGTACCCATTCTTCGTTGAAGGGCACGGCGCACATCTCATTGTCGTTCCGCCAAAGCTTCCGGACTTCGGAATTTCGATTGAAGGGCTTGAACAAGCGATCACATCATCTACACGTGCTGTCATCATTAATTCTCCAAACAACCCGTCTGGCAGGCTCTATAAGGAAAATGAGCTTTTAGAACTTGCTGATCTCTTAAGCCGTAAAGCACAAGAGTATGGCCACCCCATCTACATCGTGTCCGATGAACCGTACCGAGAGCTCGTCTACGATGGCCTCAAGACACCGTTCATCCCTCTCCTATACCACAACACCATCGTCTGTTACTCGTACAGCAAGACACTCTCTATGCCCGGCGAACGCATCGGCTACGTGTTGGTTCCGCCCCGGGCTGATCACGCGAAGGATCTTTATGACGCCGTCGCGGGCGCGGCACGCTCTTTGGGTTATGTGTGTGCGCCGTCACTGATACAGCGAGTTGTGGGGCTTTGCACCGATGTTAAACCTGATCTCGCACAATACGATAAGAACAGAACAGCGCTCTACGACGGTTTGTCAAATGCAGGCTATCGCTGCATCAAGCCGGAAGGCGCGTTCTACCTGTTTGTCGAAGCGCCGGGAGGTGACGCGCAGGCATTCTCAGACTTTGCACGTTTGAATTACAATCTGCTGATTGTGCCGTCCGAGAGTTTTGGTTGTCCGGGATACTTGAGAATCTCTTATTGCGTCTCACATGAACGCATTGTGTCTTCATTGCCGCTGTTTGAGGAGTGTTTGAAGGCTTATAGGGGCAGATAACGCGAGCCAATGAACTCCATGTGAACTATTGTCGATCGATACGCTTCCATTCTTACGATCCAGTGCAAGCAAACTAACTGTTTTATCTACTATAAGAGACAATAAGAAAGGAGAAGGTATGATAACCTTCTCCCTTATTTCCCTTATGCTTTAAGGGTGATTATTTCAACGATACTTGCTTATTCTTTTACTTTGGCATAACGCCGACGTTGGATTGTGAGAACCAATGCGGCTCCCATCAATATCAATCCCCATCCAAACATTGTGTAATCTCGTTCACCAGTGACCACGACGTCATCTGCCTCAGCAATTTCAATCGTCGCTGTTGAGTCACTT
>LFTF01000123.1:8483-9032 GCA_001512945.1 Clostridiales bacterium DTU023
AGGGCATTAAGACGGATAAAACGGATGTAATTGGATCCAATTGATCAACTACACCGATATCCTGAATTAAATTCAAAACTGTTTTTACAACCTTAAGACTTCTACTAACGAATGTAATTCTGCTTCACTGACTCTGCACACATCACCACATTCACATGAATATGAGACACGTATAAACAATCTCATCTGTCCAAAATCAAACATTTGATATACGCGAAACATTATCATGTACCATAAATTGTTTATGATATTGACACGATAAGTACAAAACCTATTTAACTAATTCCATCGTGGAATAGTTCCCTATCCTCAAACCAGGCAAACTCATCGATCCCCAATGTCTCAAGATAGGCGATCGTCTCCGCCATGTGCAGACCATTCTGCTCAACATGATGCGCATCAGACGCAAGTGAAAAGTATTGTCCCCCAAGTTCGCGGTACCTGTAAAGGATCGCGGGGTCTGGCATAGCCTCTTCAAGCGTGTATCCCTTGCGTTTCACCAGGGAGTTGACCGTTCCCACATTGATCTCCAGAATCTGCCCGTTCTTT
>LFTF01000123.1:9084-10422 GCA_001512945.1 Clostridiales bacterium DTU023
CGCGAGAAGAAATCGTAGTGGCCGACTATTTTGGCTTCACTCAAATCCTCCGCTGAGTCGGCAATTGTATTGATCATCTCGGTATACATTTTGTGGAGCGGCGAAGTGTAAATATTATCCGCGTGCGTATAGGGATCATAGTTATGAAAATAATGAACCGAAATAATCGCAAAATCAAACGAATGGTCGCGAACGACTCTGTGGAGAATATCACTCACCTCCGGCATCCACCCCAATTCAATGCCCATAAGAAAACCTGGCGGATCTCCCGGGTTCCTCTCAGACGGCAATCGTCTCTTATGATGGAACGTCTCCATGTACGCTTTGGGATCGAATGCCCAGGCAGAACCATCCGACATCGTGCAGTCCGGATCATAGTGATCAGAGATCGCGACCCCGTGGAGCCCACGATCAACGGCGGCTTCCATAAGCTGGTCATAAGTCTGAGTTGCGTCCGGCGACCAGAACCCCAGATGATTGTGTGTGTCAACAAACCTCATGACGGCCTCATTCCTCTCCCGGCAACTCCCGATGCAAGAAACTTTCCTTGAGAGACCACAGCTTCTGCGACAAATCAACGTAGTATTCCTGCGGGTTTTCAAACCGTTTGTGAGAATCCCAGAGCGTTTTCAGCTGATCGTGGCAGAATAGCCGGATCTCTTCAATGTCGCGCTTTTCGCGACAGACCACACCTTTTTGAAACAATGGTTTCAGAATAGGCTCTGCGTGGAAATCCGTGAGCGTCTTACGTTTCCATGTGTGAAGCGGATCGAAAATGGTCAATGGTCTTGTTTGATCGATCTCTTCTTCGACCAGGGTAATCAAGTCAGCTTCGACAAGGCCGGTATTGCTGTTATAAAGACGGTAAACTTTCTTCTCGCCGGGATTGGTCACTTTCTCGGGATTGTCCGAAAGTTTCATCCGCGGTTCCGAAACGCCGTTATCTTCTATCGCCGAGAGCTTATAGACTCCGCTGAAAACAGGTTCGGCACGTGAGGTGATCAAGCGCTCGCCGACGCCGAACGAGTCAATCTTCGCGCCCTGGTGAAGGAGATCACGGATTAGGTATTCGTCAATCGCGCTGCTAACTGTGATTGTACAGTCTGTGAGCCCCGCCGCATCGAGCATCGCGCGCGCCTGGATGGATAGGTACGCCAGATCTCCTGAATCAAGGCGGATCGCTTTGAGACGCTTGCCCTGTGGCTCGAGAATCTCTTTACTGGCCTTTATGGCATTCGGCACGCCGCTTCGGAGCGTGTTGTACGTGTCGACAAGAAATTGGCAGTTATCAGGGTACACAGTCGCATACGCGGCGAATGCCTCATATTCCGTGTCAAA
>LFTF01000088.1 GCA_001512945.1 Clostridiales bacterium DTU023
CCGCCTGCGGCTAAGAAGTCATTGGTCGCGAGCGTGTAGACTTTTTCAGGATCGATCGGATCATCCCCGACCTTGACGTCTTCCACTCGGACGAATTTCTCATCCTCGCCAACACCCTCGGTCACGATGACGTAGGACATACCGGCAACGTGGGGGAAGCCGCCCGCTGTTCCTGGATAAGAACCGGCCCCATGTGTCAGAGCGTCAATAATATCTTGTCCTGTTACTTTGATCACGGTGACCATATTCTCAAACGGAAGCACTTCGAGCGCAACACCCATGGTGATCTCACCTACTGGGATAGATCTACGGATGTTGCCGCCGTTCGACAAAACAACATCCGCCCCCGCGCGCTTGAAAATAGCATCGAGGTGCAGGTTGCCTAAGTTCGTCTCACGGGTGCGGACATCTCCTCGCTCACCGTCGAGCACAACGGCCGTTTTGCCGATCACTTCACCTAGGACCACTGCGTTCGCCGTGTTAAAGTCATCGACTTTAGCTTTGACGGCAGGATCTTCAGCTATGCCCTTGACGGCTTCATATGTGAGAAGTTCGGCCTTTTTCGAATCCAAGATACCGCCGGAGAATTGCAAGGTCACTTTACCGATGTTGTCAAAATGCGAGCCTGTCTGAACGACAAGAACATCTACGCCGTCTTTGTCTTTGACTGTCATACCCGTATCCAACTTGGTATGGCTGTGCCCGTCAATGACAAGATCTAGGTCTACCAATTTTGGGATCAGAAGGTCCGTGCGAATGTCTGACTCTTTGTCAATACCTAGATGACCCATCATGATCACAAAGCCACAGCCGTCATCTACAAGCGCGTCGATCTGTGCCTGAGCACCTTCGGCAAATACGTCGAGATCGTCATCTGTTGGGCCGGCACCAAAATCAAGTCCTACAGTATTGTCCGGATGAGACTTGACCTTGGTCTCGGGCGTATCGACCCCAAAGATTCCGATCTTCATGCTTGCTGTCACCTGGAATGTTTTGCTGTTCACAGCAAAGAAATGAGAGTGGTCTGCCGTTTTCGTGATGTTCGCCGCCATGATCGGGAAAGTAGCTTTCGTTTCAAGTTCTTTCAATTGTGTCATTCCATAATTGAATTCGTGGTTTCCACACGTCATCGCGTCAACGCCCACCAGATTCATGAGTTCAATGATGCTCTCCCCTTTGCTAAGGGTCGCGAAATTCGTTCCGTGCGCCGCGTCACCGGCATCGAAGACCAGTACGCGGTCGGCGGCCTCAGCCGCTATTGCCTCATCGATGATCGTCTTGTAGCGGGCAAACCCGATGATTGTACCTCTGTCATCTGGGTCCGTTGGATCCGATCCTTCCGCCCTTCCGTGGATGTCATTGGTATGGAAAAT
>LFTF01000111.1 GCA_001512945.1 Clostridiales bacterium DTU023
TTCTGATACCATATTAAACACATGATATAATTAAATATATAAATACATGCTGCGCACCAATATGATGCCCCCAATAAATGAGACACAAAAAACAAAACGAACCGAATATAATGGGAAACATGAGTAGGAAGAAAAACAGATACAGCGCGGAATTCAAAGCCAAGGCAGTCATGGAACTAATGAGTGGTCAAAGAACGTTAAATGAACTGGCCGCCCACTATCAAATTGCCCCGGCGACGTTGAGCAACTGGAACCGACAATTTCAGGAACGAGCAGCGGAGATATTCCGGCAAGGACCGTCCGACAGTGAACGGCAGTTGGATGAAAAAGAGCAAGAGATCGCGATTCTACAGCAGAAGGTGGGTCAGCTCACCGTCGAGTGTGACTGGTTTAAAAAAAAATCTGACGAAGTCTTTGGCCCCGACGGACCGCATCGCACTCGTTTCCCTGGGAAATGAAGCGTTGACCGTAAAACGACAATGCGAATTGGTCGATGTTAACCGTAGCAGTGTTTATCGCAAGCAAACCCAGGAGCGGGACAATCCTGGTCACGGCGAATCTTTGGAGAACCTTGAACTCATGACTCTTGTTGATCAAACTCATCTAAAATACCCGTCCTGGGGTTACCNNCTACCTGCGGCACGGTTACGGCTATGATGTCATCAACCGCAAGCGCGTGAGACGTCTGATGCGACTTATGGACATCAGGGCCCTATTCCCTGGTCCTAACCTCAGCCGACGCTACCATGCCCAATACGTCAGGCCCTATCTGTTGCGCAATCTAGTCATCGACCACGTCGATCAAGTATGGGGGATCGATATCACCTACTTGCCGTTCAAGAAGGGGTTCTTGTATCTGTTTGTCATCATCGACTGGTATAGTCGCCAAATTGTGGACTATGAACTCAGCTACAGCCTGGAGAAGGAGTTCGTCTTGCGCTGTCTGCGAAGAGTTCTATGCCACAGAAAACCGCAGATCATCAACTCCGACCAAGGCAGCCACTTCACCAACCAATCTTACCTGGACCTTTTGCAAGCCAACCAAGTGCAAATCTCTATGGATGGGAAAGGGCAGGCTTTGGACAATGTCCGTACAGAACGATTCTTCCGTAGCTTGAAATACGACGACATCTACCTCAAAGAATACATCACCCCGAAAGAGATGATCTGTGGAGTCAATGACTACATCCACATCTACAACGCCATCCGTCCGCACGCATCACTGGGAGGACTCACCCCCAATGCTGTGTGCCAGCAACAATCAACCGTTCGAGCCGCTTAATGAAAGGAGCTATTCGGATCAATCGAAATTTCGTGTCTTGACAATGGGGGGCACTTTAGGGCGGCAAGATCGTCATTGAAGGGGGCACTGTGAACGCCACAGGCGTGAGGTATAATGCTG
>LFTF01000064.1:0-6475 GCA_001512945.1 Clostridiales bacterium DTU023
AAAACGCCCCCCAATCGTTTTGATTATTTATATTGGTCATAAATAAGTTGGGATGCAACGCGTACAATGGAATCGTGTTATAGTGTTACGCTAGTAGAGCAGATTGCCTTGGACCTCTTTTATGAACGATGAATGTGCTCCGAAAGCTAAGGGGTGCACAGAGATTGAGATAGGACATTGTGGTGAAAAACGTTCCCAAAGATAAATACCAATGGTTCAGATTGGATAATGCGGCACTAATATATCCTGCCATTTCGAATGCAGGGAAAAGTTGCGTTTATCGCATTGGGGTCAACCTAACAAAGGAGGTCGATCCGGACTGTTTGCAGCAGGCCGTTCTCGACTGCAAACCAAGATTTCCAACCTTTTTCGTAAAGCTCAAGAAGGGTTTATTCTGGCATTATTTTGAATCCAATCCCAAAGATCCAATTGTCAAACCGGAAAGCCCTTATGTCAATATGGCAATTGATCGCAAGACTAATAATGACTACCTTTTTACAGTTTTCTATTACAAAAATCGTATTAGTATTGAAGTTTTCCATAGCTTAGGTGATGGATATGGTGCGTATGAATTTTTGAAGGCCGTTGTCTACCGCTATTTTCAGCTTTTGGGATATGAGCAACAAAGTGAAGGGCTCGTATTAACGGTTGATCAAGCACCGAATCAGGCTGAGATAGAAGACAGCTTTCATAAATACTATACGCGAACTCCTCGGGGGCGATACAGAGTAAAAAAAGCATATCAAGTACAAGGCACGCAGTTGACGCCAAGTGGCGACATCGGTGTAATCATTGGCAAGCTGCCAGCGAGCCAGCTTCTGAAATTGGTCAAACAAAATGAGACAACTTTGACTCAATACTTGGCGGCGTTGTTTACCTACTGCATGTGTCAAGCAGATACGTCTCACCAAGTATCTAGGCCGATTAACCTCAGCATACCGGTCAATCTTCGCCGATTCTATCAATCACGAAGCCTGCGCAATTTCTCCTTGTTTTTTTATACTTCGATAGCATGTAACGAGGAAAAACCTAGCTTTGAATTTATATTGGAGCAGATAAAAGAACAATTCACCTTGGATTTGACCAAAGAAAAACTGCAACAATACCTTAATGCCAATGTATCAGCCGAAAAAAATGTAGTGTTCAGTGTATTTCCTTTGTTCATAAAAAATATTGTTTTGAGATTCGCCGGCAAATATCTTGGCGATAAAATGACAACAACCACAATCTCAAACGGAGGGAATATGGCGCTGCCGGCCACCATGAAAGATTTGGTGCAAGATTTTGAATGCAATATGGATGTGGGTAACAATGAATCAAACAGGTTATGTGTTATCACTTATAATGATCGGATGACTATCAGTTTTTCCAGAGCGATCGTCGAAACTGAGATAGAACGCCTCTTTTTTACATACTTGTCTGAACGAGGTATTGAGATTGAAATTCAGAGTAATCTTCGGGAAAATGTCTAAGAAGGTAGAAATTATGCAATATTGTACAGCTTGTAAACTACATATTTCTTCACGGACACAAAGATGTCCGCTTTGTCAGGCAAGTTTGCCGGTTACTCAGGATCTCGAGGCAACGCAAACCTACCCCGTGTTCATACCGCGACAAAAGACGAATAAATGGTTGACAAAATCGGTTTCTGTGACAGCCGTCATGTTGATCCTTTCATCCGCGCTCACCAACTGGGCTACCTGGAACGGGCATTTGTGGGGTGTCGCGATTACGGCATTCGCAATCTATATTTGGCTCACGGCCTTGATCACTTTTAAAAGGGGTATTCATCCGGGGGTCAAGCTCATGACTCAGGCAATGGCCCTTACGCTACTTCTTGTTGTCATCGACATGTTTGCCTTTGGTACGGAAATTATCACACGGGCATCATGGTCGGTGGGTTTCGCGATGCCTTTTGTTTTTATCGGCGGTATTATCGCAATCAATGTCGTCATGGTCAGAAACAAGCAAACTATACGAGATTATTTATTGTACCAACTTGTGTTGTGCGTGGTTGGCATCATCCCATTAGTATTAGTGCTTTTCGTTGTGGCNNNNATTTGCGCAAACAAAACTGTCGTCTCTGAATTCGCAAGAAAATTTCGCGTGTAAACACACGCCTACTTGTGTGATATCGATTACCGCAATCGCGGGCTGACAATCGCTAGAGCCACTTTGGCTGACCCCCCAATTTTGATTCTCGATGAGGCGACAAGTTCTGTTGATAACCGTACCGAGCTTTATAACAGCCAATTTGAATCGATCAGTGCTTAATCGTCAAAATCTTCTGGTTGGGTGTTACCTACTCTTTAAAAAAATAGACAGAGCCGATCAGGGTTTCAAACCAGATCGGCTCTGCCAGCTTTTGCGGACTATTTATTATTTACCATTCCTGCCAGCAGCGGCGCAAGTGCCATTGCCCGTGCCTCGGCCCATCCCGCGGTCACCGATATCTGAACCAGGTCCCGCGCCAAAATTTTTGCCGGAACCTTTGCCCATGCCTAATCCTGCACCTTGACCAGCGCCGGAATCCTTGCCTAAGCCTTTGCCCATGCGAGGACCAGGACCCTGGCCGGTNNTTCAAGTCGAGCAAGCCGGAATTCGTCAAGTTTCTCGGCTTCCACGGCCTGTGCACCGTAGGTGATGCCTGCCTGACGGTCGGCTACCACTTGATCGACACTTTTGTCGGTCAAGCCAGCGATGATCTCGGCGGGCGAACGGTATGCTGTTGCGGCATACGATACAGTAGTAATTCCAACCAGTAGCACCGTCACAACACTGATCAGAATAAGCAGCCTTTTCTTTTTCATGATAATCACTCTTTCTTTGTGGCCCTACTCTTTTGTAGTGCCTGTATCTAGATCATAAAATTTAAATGTGTGGAAATTGTAAGAGAAGTAAACGCAATTGTGTTGATTGTAATCGTGTGGCTATAAGACTGTTCTCACCTTTTCAACACATTTGGCCGATATAATGAAATAATATAAACAAGGAAACGTTCATGTTCTAAACGAATCAAGGGAGTTGGCCATCGAATGATCCATATTTTATTAGTTGACGATGACCCGCACATACGGACGATCATTCGCGAGTATGCACAGGCGGAGGATTGGCAGTTCACGGAAGCCGGCAATGGGGAGGAAGCGCTGAGGCTGTTTTCAGAGCAGGTGTTTTCACTGGTGATTCTTGATGTGATGATGCCCAAGCTCGACGGCTGGGCGACACTGAAACTATTGCGCAAGGACAATACGGTGCCCGTGATTCTGTTGACCGCCCGCGATGAAGAGTATGATCGCTTACTTGGCTTTGAGCTGGGGGTCGATGACTATGTCAGCAAACCGTTCAGCCCGCGCGAATTGATTGCCAGGATGAACGCTCTGCTCAAACGATCGGGTGTCCTGACCCATGATCAGCAGGTACTGGTTTTTGATAATCTGACATTAGATTTGGCGGCACATTCTGTGACGATCGACGGCGAGTCGATTGCCTTGACCCCAAAAGAGTATGATCTGCTTGCCTTTTTTGCCGCTCGTCCTGGCAAGGCATTCACCCGTGACCAGCTCTTAAACAATATTTGGGGTTATGACTATTTTGGTGACTCCAGAACGGTCGATACCCATATACGCAGCCTGCGGGACAAAATGGGCGATTGCCGGACCATGATCGCCACAGTCTGGGGAACCGGATACCGGTTTGACGCAGGAGGCGGCAAGTGAAACATATTGGCGCCAAGCTGTTTGTCGGATTTATCTGCATGGCGTTGCTGACGATCACTATTTTATGGATCGTTCAGGCCGGTTTCATGCGCAACACCTATCTCAATAAACGGATCAACTCGGTTGGGCACATGATCAGCAAAACCACAGCATCAAGTACTGCCGACTACGAAAGTTTGGGGGAACAACTCAATGCCAGCCTGATCGCCCTTGACGCGAGGGGCAAACTTTCCTATCGTTCGCAGGGCTTGCCCATGATGGGCATGATGGTCCGAACCGTCCAGTCGATGATCCCGGACGAGGCCGACGGCACACCTCGCTATGTCAACGCGATGGCCGGCTCGGCTCGTTATGCCCTGCTTGGCCATCAAGTTAGGGATGGCAGCTATCTATTTGCCGTGTTTTCTTTGGCAGATCTGGATGAAGCCGCACTCATCATGCGTCAGCAGTTATGGATAATCACCCTGGTCTTGGTTGTATCGTCTGTTTTGCTGGCGGTGTTTCTTTCGGGTAAACTTTCACGACCGATTCAAGCGGTTACCCATGCAGCACGAGACTTAGCCGCCGGTGATTATGATGTCCGGCTTCCGGTAAAAAATCAAGATGAAATTGGCCAACTGACCATCGCCCTTAATGATTTGGGAATAGAGCTCGGCCGTACAGAAGCATTGCGTCGAGAGTTGATCGCCAATGTGTCGCATGAACTGCGCTCTCCGTTAGCTGTCATCCAAGGCTATGCTGAAACGGTTCGGGACGTTACCTGGCCGGACGAAACCAAACGATCCGAACAATTAAATATTATTGTCGATGAATCATCTCGCCTGAGCCAGATCGTTAAAGATATTCTTGACTATTCACGACTGCAGGCAGGTGTGGAACAGTTGAAATTATCAGTATTTGAGATCTGTCCGGTCTTTGAGTTGCTGTTAAAAAAATATGAACTTGAAGCCAGTCGAAGACAGTTGGCACTAAGCATGAGTTGTCCGAACTTGACTGTGAATTTCGATAAAGAACAGTTAGATCAAATTTTAAATAATCTTATGAATAATGCAATCAACCATGCCAGGCCAGGCACAGTCATAGAAGTCTCCGTGATAGCTCAAAATCAGCACAGCCGGATTGAGGTCAAAAACCAGGGTCAACCAATTCCTGCAGACATGCTAACCAGAATCTGGGACAGATATTACCGGTCCAGTCAAATTAATGGAGAGCAGTCGCTGGGTACTGGGCTTGGGTTAGCTATTGTCAAAAGTATTTTCGAACGACACGGCGTCCGTTATGGGGTGATCAGTGAACATGACCAGACGATATTCTGGTTTGAAACCTGTAACTTAGCAATCATGTAATCGGTTTGTTCCTACTATTACGTCTAAATTTAATGGATCGGCTTATTTTTATTTTTGACAGAGGAGAGAACAAAAATCTCCAAAAAACGACTGTTTTCTGATCTTGTTTGAAAAAAAGCTGTGACAGAAAATATCAGCGCACCGGCCATGTGAGACAGCAGATCCTGCATGGTGTCGTGAATACCGAGATCCAGATAACCGCCGATGCCAAGTTCCGTGCCATTAACCGCGGTGTTTCTTATATCATTGATAACTAAGGGCGATCCGCCTTGTGATCCAAGTTTGTACGAGATGATGTGGCTCACGATATGGTCCTGTTGCATATCCGTCAGGGATAGAGTGTCCATGCCGTACTCGAAACATTCCCAGATCACAGCCGCTGTCATGGAGAGACAGAACGCCATGAAGAGGCGCAAAGGAATGCTGACAGGGCGATCGGGACGTTTGTCCAAAATACCTGGCAGGGCGAAGCCAATACCGGCAAATAGAAAGCCGTTTAGAGTGTGAAGTAACTTATCCCAAAACGGGATCGTGTAATAGAGTCCGTAGGCTTGGCCACCGACGGGTTCAGCCACTGCTTATGTGAGTGCCGTTTACCGCTGTGAAAAAAATTCATTTTTATCAGGAATACAAAGGTGATCGTAAATCTGACGCTTGTAAACGGTCCAGTTTGTACGCTTAATTATATCGACTATTTGTGACGACAATGTCACGCATTCAAACCAATCGATAAAGTATGACGGCAGATACTGTTGGCACTTTACTGGTTTGGCAAATCTTTTTCATCCACTACAGGAACCGTTATGGGTGCAACGAACGATCTCGTGGTTTCGATGAGATTTTGGTGCACCACGTCGCGTGGTTCAAACTTGAGCAGCCAAAATACGATTTGCATCGATACGCCCATCCCCAGTGTCGCAATCACGGTTCCAATGCCAATAGGCGCACCCATCATCCATCCTCCGCCAAGAACAACAAGAAAGATAATTGTATTGACAAAACCAATGGGAATTTTAGGTAAGCGTTTTCCCAGACCCACTAGAAATGCATCTCGCGGGCCGCAACCCATACCGGCAGACATATAAAAATACTGTCCCAAGCTCATGATGAAAAGGCCAGCGATCATGATGAGGATTCCAAGCAACGTGTTAGTTTGACTTGAGATGATTCCCAGGCGGTGATAAAGATCGATAAACAGGCCGACAAGGAATGCGTCGAAGATCATTCCATAGCCAATTTTTTCTCGCATCAGGATATCAACCAAGACAAGCACACAGCCGATGACAATATGTGCTGAGCCAAAGGATAAGGGGGTGTGGTAAGAGATGCCCATACTAAAAGAGTCCCACGGCGCAAGTCCTATATTGGCGGAAATCGTCAGATAAACTCCGAACGCAAAAACGGCCAAGCCAA
>LFTF01000064.1:6656-10431 GCA_001512945.1 Clostridiales bacterium DTU023
GGAAAGACACGTTCATGGGGTATTCTGAAAGTTGTTTGATGTATTTTATATAAAAGGTCCGCGAAGCGCGTGACCATAGAATATAATGTCCGAATGGACGGGTGAAATTGATGAGTGAAAATAAAAAGAAATCGCAGAAGAAAAAGTTTAAGATATGGCCTTGGGTAATGACCGGATTTGTTCTGATTCTTGCCATTCTTCTGTTTGTTGTACCTGCTCGCAAAACAGGTCCTGGGTATAGCATCCGTGAAGCAAAACTTGAAAAAAGTAATATTACGGTTACGGTCGTTGGAACGGGTCATCTTGATTACGATGAGACCACTGATATTGAAGTGCCTGAGGGGATTCTAGTTGACCGTGTGTTTGTAGAAGCGTGCGATCGTGTCGATAAGGGCTCGCAGCTTGCCAGATTCGACCCTCTTTCAGTCCAACTCGCGATTGATCGTGTTTTGGGTGACATTGAATCGTACGATCTCGCTATTCAGAAAGCTTTGCCATTCGATGATACAGAAGTTATGAGAGCTCGTGTCGCGGGGCGCGTGAAAGCTATCTATGTAGAAGAAGGCGACCGCGTGTCCGATGTCTATGAAGAATTGGGCGCAGTGATGCTTGTCTCACTTGATGGCAAGATGGCCGTGTCGGTTGTGTGTTCTGATGAAATGCATACGGGTGATAAAGTCAATGTTGTCCTTTCCGACGGTGCGGTAAAAGAGGGCACAGTCAAGGGACTGGACGGCAAGATGTGTACCGTCACCGTAACCGATAACGGACCGGATCACGGCGAGAAAGTCACCGTGGAGACCAAGGACGGCGACGTCATCGGGACTGGGGCTCTCTTCGTAAACAAGCCTCTTGCTATTATTGGCTTAGAGGGCAAAGTCAAGACCGTTCACGTCGCTAACAATGAAAAATTCGTTGTAGGGAAAGCCCTTTTAACGCTTGAGGATCTGCAGGTCGGTTCCGCGTACGAGAAACTTATTGAAGATCGTGAAAAATCAAAACAGCAGCTTAGCGATCTCCTCACACTGCAAAAGACTCATATGCTTTTGGCTTCTTCCGATGCGTTCATCCTGGGCACAACGCTCCAAGAAGGCGAGATGACAGGAAACGCGACGACGGATATGGGAACAGGTAGTTTAACGGGACAGCTTTCTCCCGGAACCCAAAAGCAAGCCGATTCTTCCGCAGCCTTCACAGTGGCCCCGGTGAATATGTTTACCCTCATGATCAATATCGATGAACTCGATATTTTAACCGTCAAGAAAGGTCAAAAGGCAGAGATTTCTTTTGACGCGATCAAGGGGAAAACTTTCACGGGTACGGTCGAAAGTGTCGCGGTGAAAGCAATTGAAGCGGGCGGGATTGCCAAATATCCTGCGCGCATTTTAGTTGCCGCCGATGACTCGATGCGAGTGGGCATGAGTGTTACCGCAAAAGTCACGGTCGATGAGAAGACGGATATTTTGTTGATTCCTGTCGCGGCGCTTCAAGAGAGTGTGGGTCAAGTATTTGTTTATACAGAGAAGAATGAGAAGACTGATGTACTTGAGGGCAAACGCGATGTAACCACGGGACTTTCCGATGGTGACCGGGTTGAAATTACAGAAGGACTCGATGAAGGTGTCACGGTTTACTACCGGGTCGCGTCAGCGGACAATATGTTTCCCTTCGGTCCTCCCGGAATGATGCCGGGCAGAAACACTCAGCAAACAAGTGGGAACAACGATGGATAAAACGATGATTCAACTCCGCGATGTCTCCAAAATTTACTACGTTGGAGGCCAGGAAGTTCGTGCGCTTGACGAGGCGTCGCTATCGATCAGTGAGGGCGAGTTTGTCAGCATTGTCGGCCCTTCGGGGAGTGGCAAGTCGACCATGATGAATATTATCGGATGTCTTGATGTCGCTGANNGGATTCGCAATCGTAAGATCGGGTTCATATTTCAGAGCTTTAATCTGCTATCGCGTCTCACCGCAGAGGCCAATGTAGAGCTTCCTTTAATCTATCAGCACCTCGGGTCGATTGAGCGAAAAAAACTTGTAGCTGACGCGCTTAAGCGCGTGGAACTATACGATAGGCGCAAGCATAAGCCGCAAGAGCTTTCGGGAGGCCAGCAACAGCGCGTCGCCATAGCGCGCGCGCTTGTGACCAAGCCTTCCTTGCTCCTAGCCGATGAACCGACGGGTAACCTTGATTCGAAGACGGGAGCGGAAATCATTGATCTTTTTCACGAACTTCATCGATCGGGTAACACAATCGTCCTCATTACGCATAACCCAGATCTTGCGAAGACAGCAGACCGCGTGGTCCATCTTTTCGACGGCAAGATTTATGAGGAGGCACCCGAATGATTTTACAGTCTATCAGGATGGCATTTGAATCGATTACGTCAAATAAAATCCGCTCGTTTCTGACGATGCTCGGGATTATTATCGGGGTGATTGCGCTTGTTGTGCTTGTCTCACTTGTGAGTAGCGCGTCCGATTCGGTAACGGAACAGGTGTCGACGCTCGGGACGGATATGTTGACGGCCATGGTAATCGATGACAAAGGATATCCGTTAAAGCTTGATGACCTCACTCTGCTGGAGAGCAATTCTGTCATGGGGCAGGTCGCGCCTTTGACCCAGACGGTCGTCACTGCCAAGCACGGGTATATTGAGGAACCGGCGACACTCTACGGGACGCTGCCGGCGTATGGTGAGATTCACCACTGGCGGGTCAAGTACGGGCGCTTTCTTAGAACAACAGATGTTGACAATAATTCGTATGTCGCGGTTTTGAGCTTAGAAGCCGCCGATAAGCTGTTCGGGCAGGCCAACCCGATCAACGAGACGATTTCATTGAACGGCAGAAATTTCAAGGTTGTCGGCGTGATGGAAGAGGATACCTCCCTGATGAGCGCCATGACGACTTCGATAAAGATCTATACGCCTTATACGGTCGTGACACGTGTGTCAAACATGCGTGGTGGAATCTCGAACTTTATTGCTACTTCGTCTAATCCCAAGAGTATGGATGAGGCGGAAGAAGCGGTCAGAGCATTCTTAACGAAACGTCTCAAAGGTGACGAAGACGCATTTTTTGTCTTCAACCAATCTAACTTAATGGATGTAGTTGGGTCGGTCACCGATATGATGAGCTATTTGCTCGGTGGCATTGCCGCCATCTCTCTTCTTGTAGGAGGCATCGGCATTATGAATATCATGCTCGTCTCCGTTACCGAGAGGACCAAGGAGATCGGGATAAGAAAAGCCATCGGCGCCGCGAAGCGCAGTATTCTATTCCAATTTTTGATTGAAGCGCTTGTCGTCAGCCTTATGGGGTGTGCCATCGGCATAGGGCTCTCGTTTATCCTGCTCCGGGTAGCGACCTTGGCTGCAGGTGGACTCATTACGTTCTATCTGTCGCCCCAGGTTGTCTTGCTTGCTGTCGGTTTCGCGATTGCGATTGGCGTCCTGTTTGGGATATACCCTGCCTACAAGGCGGCGGACAAACATCCGATTGAGGCATTGCGTTATGAGGGTTAGTGCGCTTACTTAGCGTTACATAGTTCTCTTTTCGGCTTGGGCTTTCATCGTAAATCCCAAGCCGATTTATTTTGCGTCAACTAATTATTGGCATGACAGATACGTAGCTAGCCCTCAAGATTCACAACCAGCATTCCCGGCTCCCCATATGCCAGTCCCGTCAGTTCCTTGCCTTGTCTCCAAAGATAGGCGCCACCTTTTGCCCTACCCTCTTCCTCTATGAAATTGTTGACAAAGATAACAGG
>LFTF01000064.1:10493-22747 GCA_001512945.1 Clostridiales bacterium DTU023
GGGTAATCACAATGGACCGGCCAAAGGTAATAGTCGGTCATTTCGTCACGGTCGATGATTGGCAAGAGGAGATCATCCTCCCAGAAATCACCACACAGGAGGATTGTGAAAGATCGACCGTCGAGCGTGAACGTGGTGAATTGATTGCCCTCCCGGTAATCGGCACAGGCGTGCGATTGTTTCCAGCCTTTTGATACGCGGCGGTAGTGGCCTTGAACGTCGCCTTCCCGGTCGATGACGAGGTAGGAAGAGTAAATGCCTCCGGCTTGGTTTTCGAAGAAGCCGAAGCCGATGGCGAGGTCATGTTTTTTAGCCCATGTTCGGATGGTCGTGATTTCCACACCTTTGAGAAATATCGCCTTTTGGACATCATTTTTATAGTCAAATGTCATCGCTTCAAATCCTTGGAGAAACGCTTCGCCGAATATGAGTAGATCTGCTTGGCTTTCTTTCGCTTGGGGGAAAGCCGATTCCATCACTGCCATGTTGTTGTGGACGTCATCGAGCGAAGACGGCAGGCAGGCACACATCACGTGGAAGTCCTGTTTATGCTCATTGTCGTTGGTTTGAGTCATTTGCAACTCCTTGTATTTTATTTGTTAAGGTGAACTACTTGAACACTTTCAGATAACAAAGCCGTCACCAGAATATGATCTGGGACGGCCTTGTTGTCATTTAGTCGATCGCTTGTGAGGTCGGTGATGTTACTCGTCTGCCTCCAGAGCGATGAAATCGAAGATGGTGACATCAAACAGTCCCAGATCTGTGAGTTTGAGTTCGGGGATGACAGGCAGCGACATAAAGCAGAGTGTCATCACCGGTTCGACATCTTCCCCGATGCCGAGTTCTTTCCAGGCGATTTCGTGAATCTCGGTTAGTCTATCGTTGACCCATTCACCTGACTGGTCGCTCATAATGCCGCCCACAGGCAGCGGGAGGCGGGCAAGAATTTGTTTGTCCTTGACGAGAATAACGCCGCCTTCTTGTTTGATCAATTCTTCTACGGCAAACGCCATGTCCGAGTCGTTGGTTCCGGCCGTGATTATGTTGTGGGAGTCATGGGCGATCGAAAGTGCTACAGCGCCGTGCTTGATGCCATAGCCGCGCAGAAACGCGACCGCGACATTGCCCGTATTCTTATGGCGTTCGACGACAGCAATCTTGACGATATCTTGAGTGGGATCGTAGACGAAATCGCCCGATTCATCTGTCTTGACGTCGGCAATCCCCTTGCCTGTCACGACACCCCCGGGCAGGATATCGATGACGTGAACACGATTCTGCTTGAGCTTGAGTTTGAGTCGATCAATTGAGAAATCTTTAACGTGCACACTGCTTCTCACAGGCGTGATGTCGGCGCGTTTGACTTCAGGCAAATACGTCCCGTTTCGCGCGACCTCAACTCCGTCGATGAAGACGCGTTTGGCGCGGAATTCCTCTAGATTATTGACAAGCGTCACATCGGCGCGTTTGCCGGGAAAGATCGCGCCGCGGTCTTTGAGGCCGAATGCCTCCGCCGCGTTGAGCGTTGCCATCTGAACAGCCGTGACAGGATGGATGCCAAACTTGACGCATTTTCTCAGATGATCGTCGAGATGGCCTTCCGACAAAATTGTTTTTGGCTGGCGGTCATCGGAACACAGAAGACAACGGCGAGCGTTGCGCACTGTGACTACAGGGAGGAGAGCCTCCAAATTGTGGCAAGCTGAGCCTTGTCGCATGAGAATGTACATACCGTTTGCGAGGCGTTCGCTCATTTCCATTCTGGTGGAACACTCGTGGTCGGCGAGAATGCCGGCGGAAGCGTAAGCGCAAAGATCCTTACCCGTGAGTCCGGGGCTATGTCCGTCGATGAGCTTGTTTTGTTTTTTGCTTGCGATCAGCTTGTCGAGAACGCCGGGGTCAGCGTTGACGACACCGGGGAAATTCATGAACTCGCCGAGTCCGAGAATACGGTCATCGGCGAGCGGCCCTTCGAGATCTTTGGCTTCGAGCACGGCGCCCGCATTTTCAAAGGGGGTTGCCGGGACACAAGAAGGCACCACGTATTCAATATGAAGCGCGGCTTCTTTCGCGGCGTCCAGCATGTAGTCGAGGCCGGTCAGTCCGGATACGTTGACAATCTCGTGGGGGTCGGCGATGATCGTGGTCGTCCCGAATGGCACGAGCAGTCGACTGATTTCCTCTGGCGTTACGAAGGCAGACTCGATGTGGATGTGGGCATCGATTAGTCCGGGCAGCGCGTAAAGCCCTTTGGCGTCAATGACCTCGCGGCCTTGGTATTCGCCCGTCCCGGCGATCAGTGAGTCGACAATGGCGATGTCTCCCTCGCGGATTTCACCCGAACCTACATCGACGATTTTACAATTTTTGATGACAAGGTCGGCAGGTTCTCTTCCTGCCGCTACGTCGATCAGATGCTTCAACGCTTTATGGTCCATAATTGCCTCCAATTCCAAGGAATTCGTTAAGATATTGTTCGCCTTCATCGTATCACAAAGCCCGCGTGTCCAATGTCCGAAAGGGCGCCTCGGAGGGGCTATAACGCATTATAGCGTTTGGGGTACGGCACTATTTTATTTCCCAAGCCACGCGGACCGTTTTCTCGAGTTTGATGTTTTCAGGTTCCACATCCAGATCGAAAGACCCTTTATAAGCTACCTGGTCAGTGAAACGCGCGCTTCGAAAAGACTCATTGCGGAAGGAGATATCCTGCCACGCGTAATCGATGTGAACGAGATCGCCGAGCGAGACTCCCGCGGCGCCGGCCAAGCGTTCCGCCTTTGCCTTCGCGTCGCGGACGGCTTTCTCGAGGAGTTCATTTGTGGCTGATTCGGGGTCCTTAACCGTGTAGACGATCTTGAATTCAGCAGAGACGCCGCTGTCGACAAATGCAGTAAGTACCTGCCCGAGTCTGCTGCTGTCAGCGTCGAAGGCAAGAAGCAGCTGATGGTCGTATTCGTAGCCCGCGAATTCTTGGCGGTATGCACCGGCCGGGTCATGAATGCCCTCATATTTGCTATCGATTGAAAAATGGGTTGTTTTGAGATTCTCTTTTTTGAATCCGATCGCTTCGAACGCGTGTTTGAGCTGACCGGTCGCTTGAGCCGATTGTTCGACTGCTGCCTGGTAAGTTGTGAGTGTGTCAGTCAGTGTAATTGCGAGATTGATCTCATCGGGCTTGAGGGAAAGTCTACCTGTACCCGTAACACGTATAATTCTTTTCATTAGATGTCCTCCCTTTTGTTCAGCAGATTGTGTTAAAGCATTTTGCAGATGTAAAAGTGCACTAATCTGATATTTTTTATTTTAGCACGTCAAATTGAGAGAATGGAATGATAGTCGCTTAGGTCATGTTATGATGTTTTTGTCAGAAATAACTTAATCTAGGTCGTGCAACAAGCGCGAAATTTGTTATTCTATTGTAGAGTTAGTTTCGGCGAATCGGGAAGGTTGCACAATTATGAAAAAAATATGTGAAGCGATGGCGGCAACGCCATTATTTGCAGGCATGGAACATGATGCCTATCATCAACATTGCCGAGACGCGAACCTCCGTCTCCACGGGAAGGGCCAGCTTATCGCAATGGAAGGCACTATCTGCCAGGGGATCGGCGTTATTATTGAAGGGCAGGCGGCCCGGCAGAAATATACACCGACCGGGGAGTACACCACACTCAATCTACTGAGCCCCGGGACAATATTTGGTGAAGATCTTATTTTCTCCTCACACAGGCATTACCCTTACTCGTTGGAAGCGTTGACACTTGTCAAGACTGTTCAAATATCACGTGAGGATATTCTCGCCCTCATTTCAACAAGCCCCAGGCTTTTGTTGAATTATATGGCGTATCTTTCCGATCGTGGCACAGAGCAAGATCAAAGAATTCACCTGCTATCGCAAAAAACGTTGAGATTAAAGATTGCCGGATACCTACTGTCGCTTCTTGAAGAGCAGCTGGAAATGGAGAACAAGACGTTGCGTCAAGCACTCGAAGTTCCCACGACCTCATCAGTTTTACTTCCCGTATCAAAAGAAGTAGTGTCGCGTCTTCTCGCAATGCCCAGACCTTCGTTTTCGCGCGAGCTGATAAGTATGGAGAAGGACGGTTTGATCAGGGTCAGCGGGAGAAATATTTGGTTGATGGATATTCGCGGCATTGCTTGCGGCCTTTATGAAGACTGCGATGACGATGACGATGATGATAAAGAATAGCACACAAAGAATTAGGAAATAAATATCTTTAAGACAGATAATTGGAGGAAAAAATGGGAATGAAATCAGACATTGAAATTGCTCAGGCAGCGAAACTTCGACCGATTGACGAGATTGCGCAAAAAGCCGGAATACCTGAGGAGTGCCTCGAGCATTATGGGAAATATAAGGCCAAGGTGTCTCTAGACGCGCTGGTTGATGATACAGATAAAAGGGGTAAGCTGATTCTTGTGACAGCCATTACGCCAACACCTGCGGGTGAAGGCAAAACGACGACGACAATTGGTCTGGCTGACGCGCTTACCTTGATCGGCAAAAAAAGCACACTTGCGTTGCGCGAACCGTCTATGGGTCCTGTTTTTGGCATTAAGGGCGGCGCGGCCGGTGGCGGTTATGCGCAGGTCGTCCCGATGGAAGATCTGAACCTCCACTTCACAGGAGACATGCATGCGGTCGGCGCGGCCAATAATCTGCTCGCCGCCATGATCGATAACCATATACAAAAAGACAACAAGCTCGGCATTGACCCGCGGCAGATTACATGGAAGCGCGCGGTCGATATGAACGATCGGCAGCTACGTTTCATGGTGAACGGTCTTGGCGGAAAAGCTAACGGTACACCGCGTGAAGACGGTTTCGAGATTACAGTGGCCTCTGAGGTCATGGCTGTATTTTGTCTTGCCACCTCACTTATGAATCTTAAAGAGCGATTGGGACGGATTGTTATTGGCTATACCTATGACGGAAAACCCGTGACGTGCAGCGACATCAAGGCACAGGGAGCGATGGCCGCTCTGCTCAAAGATGCGCTCAAACCCAATCTTGTACAGACACTCGAAGGAACTCCGGCCTACGTCCACGGCGGTCCTTTCGCCAATATCGCGCATGGATGCAACAGCGTGCTTGCGACGAAGATGGCGCTCGGTCATGCCGATTACCTTGTCACTGAAGCTGGATTTGGCGCTGATCTTGGCGCGGAAAAATTCATTGACATCAAGTGCAGGACAGCTGGACTTGATCCGGATGCTGTTGTTCTTGTAGCGACAGTCCGCGCGTTGAAGATGCATGGTGGCGTTGCCAAGAGCGATCTCAAGGGCGAGAATCTCGAGGCGTTGAAACTGGGGATGACCAACCTCACGCAGCATGTCCGCAATGTGATTGACGTTTTCAAACGCCCAGTTGTGGTCGCGATCAACCGTTTTCCTGATGACACACAAGCTGAACTCGAGCTTGTTCGCGATGAGTGCATGAAGTACGGTGTCAATGTCGCGTTATCAGAGGTTTGGGGCAAAGGCGGCGAAGGCGGCATTGAGCTCGCCCAAGAAGTGGTTCGTCTCTGTGACCTGCCGGATAAACAACCGCTGGGTTTTGTCTACGACGAAGATACAACGATCACAGAGAAGATCGAAGCGATTGCTACACGAATCTACCATGCCGACGGCGTCGATTTTGTCGGACCGGCAGTTAAGCAGATGCAGCAACTAGAGGAGTACGGATTCGGTAAACTTCCTATTTGTGTTGCGAAGACACAGTATTCATTTTCAGATGATGCTACGTTGATCGGTGTTCCCACAGACTTCCGTCTTACCGTGCGCAATCTTAAGGTTTCTGCCGGAGCGGGATTTATTGTGGCATTGACAGGTAACGTGATGACGATGCCGGGTCTTCCCACTGTGCCATCCGCAGAGAAAATTGATGTCGACGAAAATGGACTTATTTCCGGGTTGTTCTAAACAATCCGGGCGCAAGCCTTTCACTTTAAACGGCTACATGTTTTTTTTGCGTAGTGATACGTTATTATTTATGGATAGCCATAGGTGGCGAATTGCCCCCTATTGTAAACAGCGAGGATAAGGTTATGAAAGAAATACAACAATCATTGAATGAGATGGCGCATTACCTCACCCGGGTAGTTGGGATAGTCGATGAAGGGGGCAACATCCTCGTTTCATCAGATGAGCAGTTGGTAGGCGAACAAGACTCCGCGGTGCGGGCAATTCTCGCCTCCGGTGATTTGCAGTCTGTGGTTGGCAACAAAGCATACCGCGTCGTCGAGCATTCCGATCGGGGCACTGTGATTTGTTTCGCTGAAGGAGACGATGAAGTCTCTAAAGGATATGTCGAGCTGTTGTCTCGCTGGGTCAGTGTTGAAATAGGCCAGCGAGAGGACAGTGTTTCGCGTGAATCTGAGCAGAGGCACGTGTTTTTGAAAAACGTACTTCTGGAAAATGAGCTTCCCGGAGACATTCCGCTCAAGGCGCGGGAGTTTCGCATCCGCCATGCCGCGCGCCGGATCGTTGTCCTCGCGAATTTCAATTGCGAGGAATATAAGGCATGTCTTGAAACGCTTGAAGAGCAGTTCGGAAACCGCCCCGATGATTTCGTTTTGCCGGTCGATGAAGAAAACATTGTGGTTCTTATCGAAGCGACAGATGAAAACCTCGAGGGGCTTGACGAATATCTGGAGCGACTGGTTGGGGTGTTGAAAGAAACAGCGATGGCTGATGTCAAGATCGGTGTCAGCATGATCGCGAATACATTGACTGAGACAGCAAAAGCTTACCAGCAGGCGGCCATTGCCTTGATCGTCGGCGACGTTTTTGTCGATGATAGCCACCCCGTAGTGCGTTACGAAAAGCTGGGACTTGGACGACTGATCTATCAGCTGCCGATCACGTTGTGCGAGTTGTTTCTGAGAGAAGTGTTTGAACCGGGGACATACGAAGCGCTTGACGCTGTGACATTGCAAACGATCGACAAATTTTTTGAGAACAATCTCAACGGCAGCGAGACGTCAAGACAGCTATTTGTTCACCGCAACACGCTCGTTTACCGTCTTGATAAGGTTGAAAAAATTACGGGGCTTGATCTTCGTGTATTCGAGGACGCTGTCCTCTTTAAACTGGCTGATATGGTGCGCAGATACCTCGCCTATGTCGAAAAAAACAGGCAGACCCGACAGCGTTCCAATCGTGAGCGTCAGACCAATGGCTACCAGTCATAAGACAAGTTGATTGTCGAGGGTAATGGCGAAAAAGATGCGACAGAGCTTTCAGATGTTCTGTCGCACTCGTCGGAAAAGGCAGGTCATATATAACGAATGGCGTTAATCGAATTTCAAAATGTAAGCAAAATTTACCCGACCGGGACGAAAGCACTATGTAACGTTTCTTTTTCAATTGAAGAAGGGGAATTCGTCTTTTTTATTGGAGAAAGCGGCGCCGGGAAGTCAACCATATTTAAACTTTTGACGTGTGAAGAGCGCCCCAATGGTGGGCGTGTCATGCTGGATAATTTCGATGTCAGTACGCTTGAAGAAAAACAGATCCCGTTTCTGCGCCGAAAAGTTGGCATGATATTTCAGGATTTTCGCCTCATTGACACCATGACTGTGGGTGAAAATGTGGCGATGGCGATGGAAATTATCGGTGAACCGCCCAAGAAGATTCGGCAACGTGTTCCGATCGTGCTTTCTGTCGTCGGGTTACGCCACAAGGTGAAGGATTATCCGCTCGAGCTCTCGGGAGGAGAACGCCAGCGCGTTTGCATTGCTCGCGCGCTTGTCAATCGCCCGCATCTGATCATTGCCGATGAACCGACAGGTGACCTAGATCCGGTGAATGGCGAAGCGATTATGGCGTTGCTTGATCGAATCAACCGAAACAACGGCACCACTGTAATCACTTGTTCACATGACCGTGGCCTTGTTGACCGAATGCAACGGCGCATCATCGAGGTATGTGATGGCGCCCTTATCCGTGATGATGTTTGCGGACTTTATACGCTTGAAAGCGAACGCCGTAGCTTTAAGGGAATGAGATTGCCCAGATCGGAACGGGCAAATGGTTTGCGGACACAAACTGACCGCGAAGAACTCGAGGAAATGGATCGAGCGTTGGCGCAGTTGCGTGAAGAACACCAGCGGGAAGCCATGAGTGACGATGCTGAAGGCATGGAGCGCGTCCTGAAGATGAGGGAATCCATCCGGGGTGATGATTTCTACGACACGATCCGTCGCAGCACATCCAAGAGACGTAACCGGCCCTCCGCGCGTGACCGCAGTGAAGCGTTGCAAAATCAACTGAGGGAATCGGCTGTTAATCCTGAAGGTGTGGTGAGGCGTGCTGATCAGATATCAGACGTAGAGAACAGTCCGTGCGTGTCTGCTGCAGAGACGATTTGCGAATCGTCAGACAATTCCGCTGATCGGTCCACACAAGACGTCCGCCACGGTTGTACAGGGCGTGTCCCGATTATCCGACTTGATTCACAAAGAGCTACGAACCATGACTGCGAAGGTGAAGACGCGTGAAAAAGTTTGAATGGCGCTACGCCGTCAAATCAGGAGTACAAGGTCTGAGACGGCACCCGCTTCTTGCGGCGGCGGCGATTACGACGCTGGCGTTGATGCTTTTTCTGATGAGCGCATTTGTCGCGATTTCTATGAACGCAAATCATCTCTCAAAGGTTGCCGGACAGCAGCCGCCGATCGAGATCACGATGCTCGTCGGCGCGAAAAATGAAGAAATCGTTGAACTGTCCGATTTTCTTCGGGACCACACTGTTGTCCAGAGTTGGGAGAAATATACACCTCAACAGAATTTTGAGCAGTTCAAACACGACATGGGCAAAGATGAGCTATGGAAAGACTTCGATTACAACCTCTATATTCCTTATACATTCAGCGTGCGCCTGATGGACCCTTCGTATGGTGAAACATTCGAAGACGAGGTCATGGAGCTCCGGAGTGTCAAGGAAGTGCTGATGGAATCGAGCGTGATGGAGCTGCTGGATAACGTCAAGCATTGGACAAGCCGGGTGGGTGTTATTGTGTTTATTATCCTCGCGGTGATTTCTGCAATTGTCATGGCGAACACGGTGCGCATCGCCGCGCTGTCGCGGAGCCGCGAAATTAATATTATGAAATACGTGGGCGCGACCAACACATTTATCAGGGTTCCCTTTATTGTGGAAGGTGTATTGATCGGTATGACCGGAGCGCTTGTGGCGAGCGTCTCCGCTTCGCTTATTTATAGTCAGATCGTCACTCGCATGAACCCGGATGCGCTGGCCCAAAGTGCCTCTGAATTTGCCTTATTGCCTGTTGCGCCTGTGGCTGCAACGCTTCTTGGTTTGAATCTTGTCATCGGGATTGTCCTTTGCGTTGTGGTTAGCGCCATTTCAGTGCGAAAATATGCGCGCGTTTAGCATGTGGTGGACTATTGTCAGGCATTTGTAATCGTCGCGTCATCCCAAAATAGACAAGCAACGTCTTGCAATGGTAATATAACTAGGCAATTGTACTCATATTAGAGTGAATAAGGAGCGTACATGACGAAATCATGTTGGAGACAATCAGGTGTTCGCTTTTTGGCGGTGCTGCTTGCTGTGATGACGTTGTCAGTGTGTGTGTCGCCCTCCTATCAAGTTGCTGCTGCCTCCGATAAACTCAAAGACGCTCAGAATTCTTTGACTGCCATTAAAAATCAACTTAGCTCAGTGCGGTCAGATCGGAACAAGCTGGCTGACCAGAAGAAAAAACTCACGGGCGATCTCTCCTATCTGGAAAAACGTTCCCGGGCACAGCGTGCCGTCTACGATGAAGCATTAGAGCAGAAAGAAGTTGCCTTGATGCTTCTTGAGATGAACCAGGAGGCATGCAGCATCACGCTCCAGGATTATGAAGAAAAATTGGAGCAATATGAGCAACGTGTTATGAGAATGTATGAGCGCAGTCAGCACTCAATGCTTGAAATGCTTCTTGCTTCCCAAAGTCTGCAGGGTTTCTTCACCACACTCCGTTTCATGACAATGGTCACCGATGCCGACGAGCAAGCGCTTGCCGATTTAGAAGAAGCCTCTGTCCTGGCCTCACAGCTTGAGGAGGAAGCCGCTGATCAGTATCAAGAAATGATTAAGCTGGTTGAAGAAGCCGACGCCGCGATGAAAGAGATCAAGGATCAGGAAAATCTTACGTCGGCACAGCTCAAGAAAGTATCGAGCTCGCTTGAGATTTCAAGGCAAAAGGAAGCGCAACTGGCACGTGATGAGAGGGCTGCCGCTCAGGCAGTGAAGCCGACAACCCCTTCAAAGCCTGCGCAGTCATCATCGTACTGGGTTGGTAGCAGTCGATTCGTCTGGCCTTTGCCCAATGCCCATTACGTGACATCCGTTTACGGATGGAGAGCCAAATACGGACGCTTCCATTACGGGACTGATGTCGCCGCCTCGGTGGGTACACACGTTGTCGCCATGGCTGATGGCGTGGTGACTTATGCTGCATGGCCCGGAAGCGCTTATCATTGGGCGTATGGCAAGATGATTGTCATAGATCACGGCAACGGTTACCAGACGCGGTTCGGTCATCTAAGCGGGTTTAACTGCCGTATCGGCCAGCGCGTAAAAGCAGGTCAAGTGGTAGGCTATACAGGCAACACAGGGCGCTCGTCCGGGCCACATCTCCATTTTGAGATTCGGGTCAACGGTGTGCCGCAAGACCCCTTGAGTTATTTCCGTCGCGCACGTTGATCGCGCAACGCTCATTTACGCCGACACATAGACAAGGCTGCCGCACAATGCGGCAGCCTTTTGTGATCAATGCCGGCATCAGATACGGGTGGCTTGTAGTATTATAAAAGATAGCACTTTAAAAACCGCTTCTCTCTGAGTGGATGCGTGTTTACGGGGAGCCTTCTAAGAAAACGACGCAATGGCTGAGAGATTCGGTCTGCGGAGGAGTAGATATGAACGAACAACAAGACAATCAATACCTTCATCGGCAATCAATGGCGCTACCTCCGCCGGTTCAAAACAATGAGCAGAACCAGGGTCCCGGACCCAAAAGAAAACTCTTCTGGCCTATCTTTCTTGCCGTTATGCTCACAGCGTCCCTAACACTGGTCGCAACAATCGCTGTGGGCTATATGCTCTATGGGAACACAATCAAAGATGCCACGGGGGGAATCACGGCGGGCACTAAGCCCCATCAGACAACCCAGCCAACCGGCAACTCGGGCGTCGGAACGGGTGAGGATTTTCGGACCCTCACGTTTACTGACGCAGAAGGTCTGGAAGAATCACTGTCAAAGTTTACGTCTGTCTATAATCTGCTACAGGAAAACTACTACAAAGAATTTAGCGACGCCGAGATGATCGACAAAATGCTCGAAGGATTGGTTGGGCAGATGGGGAGTCCCTATACCTTCTATCTCACGCCTGAATATCACGAGACGGTTGAAGACTCAATGAAGGGCGAATATGTAGGTATTGGAGCGATTGTTATGCACGACCGCGACAACACTTACGTTGTCAACGACATCATTCCGGATAGTCCGGCAGAGAAGGCCGGGCTTTATGTCGGTGATATATTTTTAAAAGTTGACGACCGAGATGCCTTACAGTTTGAGGATGTAGCCGAACTGGCTGTTTATGTGCGGGGTGAGGCAGGGACACCCGTGACCCTTGTCGTTTACCGCCCGTTGGAGAACCGGGAGGTCACACTGACGATAACACGGCGAGCGATCAAGAACGCGTCGGTACGTTTCCGTATGCTCGAGCAGGGAGTCGGATACATCCATATGACCGAGTTCTCTGACCATGCGGCCGAAAATTTTGAAAACGCAGTGCTTGACCTTATGAATCAAGGGGCGCAACATCTGGTAATAGACCTTCGCAATAACGGCGGTGGCTACGCACATGAATGTGTCAATATGCTCGACGTGCTACTGCCTCGTGTAACCGTGGCAACAATCAAAGGGCGCGAAGATGGCAAAGTCTATGAAGATCAGTGGAAGACGAAGACGGCCGCGCTTGTGCCGGATGATATGACGTACGTGATCTTGCTCAACAAATACTCAGCCAGCGCCAGCGAGCTATTTTCCGGTGCGATGCGTGACCTTAAGAAAGCAGTGATCGTGGGGCAGACATCGTATGGCAAGGGTGTCGGAACGATGATGTGGCAGCTTGAAGACAATTCTGCCGTGCAGATTACAGGGTTTGAATACTTTCTCCCGAATGGCGGTTCCGTCGAAGAAGTTGG